>LUZL01000001.1 GCA_001603615.1 Bacteroidales bacterium Bact_20
AAACTATAGCAGCTATGACTCCAGCCACAAAAGTAGTAATTATCAATATTTTTCGCCATTTTATTAGAAATACAAAAAAATTACTACTATCAAAATTTACTTTTTCATCAATAGATGGTTTGAAATTTTCCATACTTACAGTTTTATAAAAAGCAAAATTAATAGAATTTTAAAAAATGAAATAATATTATTATCACCTAAAATATCTTATCTTTGTTTTATAAAAAATATCTAACTAATGAAATTGTCTTTAAATGAAATTTATAATATCTTTATTAAAAGTTCTGGCATTAATACTGATAGCAGAACTATAAAACCACAAGAAATATTTTTAGCTATTAAAGGCGAAAATATAGATGGCAACTTGTATGTAGAAGATGCTATCAACAAAGGTGCTTTATATTGTATCACTAACAGAGCTGAGCTTAATGATGATACCAGATGTATTGTCGTAGAAGATACTTACCAGACACTCGTAGATTTAGCTAAAATGCATAGAAATAATTTCTCTATTCCAGTACTAGCTATCACTGGCTCTAATGGTAAAACTACTTCTAAAGAATTAATTGCTAAAGTACTTTCTACACAATACAATGTACTATATACTCAGGGAAATCTAAATAATGAACTTGGGTTGCCTCTAACTATTTTAAAATTAAACAAAAATCATGAAATAGCAGTAGTAGAAATGGGAGCTGCTAAACTAGGAGACATTAATTTTTTATGTGAAATTGCTAAGCCCACACACGGTTTGATAACTACAATTGGTAGAGCACATATAGGCAGATTTGGCAGTTTTGAAAATATTATTAAAGCTAAAACTGAACTTTTTGATTTTCTGAAAAAAAATAATGGACAAGCTTTTATAAACGAAGATGATCCTATTTTAAAATCTTTTGCTCAATCACTAAATACTATTTTCTATGGTAGAAATAATCCTCATACTAGAGTGAGTAATATCTCAGCATTACCACTTCTCAGCTTTGAGTGGACATACAATGATAAAAAATATCAGGTACAGACCAATCTATTTGGAGATTATAATCTAGTACACGCATTAGCAGCTATTTCTATTGGTTTATATTTTAATATTTCACCAGAAAACATTGTAAAAGCAATTACAGAATATTTACCTACCAACTCCCGCTCTCAGCTCATCTATACCGACAAAAATATTGTAATAATGGACGCCTACAATGCTAATCCTACTAGCATGGAGGCAGCACTTACTAATTTTTTCTCCATCTCTCCAGATTTTTTTTATAAAAAAAATACATCTATTAAACCTACAAAAAAAGCAGTAATTCTAGGAGAAATGATGGAGCTGGGCGATTATTCACATGATGAGCACAAAAATATTTTGAATGTTGTTAAAAGTTATAGTCCAGATATAGCAATATTTGTAGGGAATAATTTCTATCAATTTCGGGATGATTTTTCTCAATATATTTTTGAAAAAGATACAGAAGCACTGATAAAATTTTTGTCAACCAATCCTTTAACTAAATATTTAATTCTAGTAAAAGGATCTAGAGCAAATGCTTTAGAAAAGATTTTAGATTATTTATGAAACCTGCTAATAAATGATTATTCATTAATAAAATCATTTAGCTCATCTATAGAGCTACTAAATTTAAAAGCATCATTTACTATGTAGTAATTATTAGGATCTAAAACATATTTATATGCATATTTAGCGAAATCTAATTTACTATCTTCAAAGCTAAAAAGTTGCATGATTTCTTTTACCTGCCTAGAAGTTAAATGATTAGAAGCAGCGATTTGCTTAGCTAAGGTAAGCTTAGAATCTTCAAAAGATTTAGAAGATATAGAAGCTTTAGCACTTGCAAAATCCTCTGGGCTCATTGGTTGATAATAAGTAGGTGAGATTTGTTGTGGTTGTTGCTGAATTTGTGGTTGTTTTTCAATATTTTGCAATTGCGATGGTTGTTGTATAGGTTTCTGAATTTGATTTTGAGATATTTCTTGCTGTATTTGAGTATTATTTTGCTCAGTATTGGTAGGTAAATTAAAAGTTACATTCACACTAATGGGTTGTCCAGTAATAGGATCTATAATAGTAGCTCCTATTCCACCTTGCTGTTGAGTTTGGTTAGTTGGTTGTTGCAATTGTAAATTTTGCTGCTGTGGTTGCTGTGATGGCTGAATAGGTTGTTGTGGCTGTTGCTGATTGTTTATAGGATTATCATTCACCAATTCATTATTTTGGTAATCTATAACGATAGGTTCATAAGAGTAAAGTCGCATTACATAATCATTTTTTACTTTTTTGATAACATACTTAGAATGAATACATTTATTATTTTCATCTTTTAATGGGATGGTTTTATTGATATCTTTTAGTTTTTCATTTTCAAAGATTATTTTTACTTTTACAAAATCACCTTTTAAGTTATCAAGAAAAATGTTATATTGCGGAGTATTATTTTGTTTTACTCCATCTATTATTACCCAAAACTTTTGACCATCTTCATGAAAAATGGTCAATTGGGATAAACATTGACTGTATAAATTATTACCAATTACAGTAATAATAAAGATCACTAGAAAATTTTTTAATTTCATATGCTATATTTTTTATAATATTTTTAAATTAAAAGGATAAATTTTAAAATTTGAGCACCTACATTTACACCTTTTTTCAAGATATTAGTGAAATTATTCCACCATGGATGTTTCTTTACTGTATCACCATCTACTACGATTTTGCCATCATAGGATTGGATTACATCTATTACTTCAGTACCTTCTTTGAAATTTAATTCTTGAAAAATATCTTTAGTACTAGAAAGTATTTTGGGGAATTTACCTTCTTTAGGATTATAAAGCATAGATAAGTCTAAGACAATATTGCCATTTTGATCTACAATAGTTGGGAATAAAGAAGGATCAAAAGTTTTACCATTAAAATTAAACACTAGTCCATTAGGGATAACATTTTGATCGGAGTTAGTTATATCATTTGATTGCTGATTATCAATATTATTTTGTATTTGAAGGCTTTTAGTATTAGTGTTATTAGGCAAAGCGTCATATATAGCTGCAGCCAAGCCATTAGTTTCGTAAAGAGGAATTCGCATTCTCACTTCTATAATACCATCTTTTTCTATAGGTTCACCAACTTGTTGAGCACCTTTAATAATACCTTCTACACGAGTATAAATAAAATCGTTTTGAGTCATCATATCTTTTACAGTAGTTTCACTGACGACTTTGACACCTTGAGTTATTTCTAACAAGTTTCTCTGAGCTTCTACAATGGCACCTCTGGTAGCCATAGCTTTAGCTTGAGCTTTATTAGGAAATCTTTCATAATCTATAACTGAGGTGCCCTTAGCCTCTATATATTGCTCTGTCCAATTAATTACTCCATTTGCTTGTTGAGTAATAACAGGTGTAGAATTTCTAGCTAAGTCATCTACATTCACAATTTCCACAGGTTTAATGGGTTGTTTCTCAATAGGCTCCTTTGTGATAGCAGCATTTTGAGATTGAACAGGTTGCTTTTGCTGTAATTCAGTGTTATTTGAATTAATAGGTTGTTTCTCAATCTTTGCAGTTTTAATAGCTTTTTTGCTACTTTTGGTGTTCTGCTTGGTTTTTATCTCTTGAGAATATATATTAACTCCAGATAGGATAAAAATCAATAATAATAAAAATGTTTTTGTTTTCATATATGTATTATTTTAAAAAGTTTTAAGGTTTTGAAATATTTAATTCTTCTAAAGTGATATTAGCTGGGGCGAAATTAATTTGACGACCATAAATGTATTTAACGTCTAATTTTTTACTTGCCAGCTCTGGAATAGCATCTGCATAGTCTAGTACTTTATCAGCTAACTGATCGGGACGATTCTTAAAAGTACAATTTAATTTTGTAAAATTATCAAAACTAACTATTTCGAAATCACCACCAAAATCTGGATCACTTTGTAATTTAGCTCTTAATTCTCTTAATTCGCGATAAGTACCTGTATG
>LUZL01000002.1 GCA_001603615.1 Bacteroidales bacterium Bact_20
ACCACTACTGGTGTACATAGATTGTATCAATTAAATGAGCGAGGAGAGTTGCTAGTACCTGCTATTAATGTCAATGATAGCGTTACTAAATCTAAATTTGATAATATTTATGGCTGTAGAGAATCTTTACTTGATGGTATAAAAAGAGCTACAGACCGTATGATAGCAGGTAAAACAGCTATGGTATGTGGCTATGGTGAGGTAGGCAAAGGTTCAGCTCAAGCTCTTAGAAGCTTAGGTGCTAGAGTACTAATTAGCGAGATAGATCCTATTTGTGCTCTACAAGCTGCCATGGAGGGTTATGAAGTTACAACTGTAGAAAATGCCCTTAGTGAGGCTACAATTTTTGTAACCGCTACTGGTAATAGAGATGTGATACGTATAGAACATATGGAAAAAATGAAAGACAATAGCATAGTGTGTAATATTGGTCATTTCGATAACGAAATTCAAGTAGAAGAATTACAAAATTATTCAGGTATCGTGCATACTAATATTAAACCACAAGTAGATAAATATACTTTCCCTGACGGACATTCAGTAATACTTTTAGCAGAAGGTCGCTTGGTAAATTTAGGCTGTGCTACTGGTCATCCATCATTTGTAATGAGTAATTCATTTTCTAATCAAGTACTTGCTCAGCTAGATTTATGGCAAAATAATTATAATATTGGTGTTTACCGTTTACCTAAATATCTTGATGAGGAAGTAGCTAGACTTCACCTTCCATTTTTAGGTGTTAACTTAACAAAATTGACTCCAGAACAAGCAGATTATATTGGTGTACCTATAGATGGACCTTATAAACCAGAACATTATAGATACTAAATATAATAAAATTATTAATTTTTTTAATTTTTCTATAATTTTACTTGACTTAAATTATAGATGTTATGTCAAATAAAATTAGTCAATATTATTTAGTTTTGTTTTTCTGATTTTAGTAATTCCGTCTTTTGTGATATTTAGTAAATAAAAAAATTGATCTTTATAAATATAAAAAACTATCAAAAAGCCAATAACAGCTGACAAAATCTGTAAATATAATATTGGTATGAAAGTGTTAATAAATGACACTATTAGAAAGATAAGTGTAGAAATATAAAATTTGCTAAGATGATAGTTCACTGGGAATAATTTTTGAGAAAAATAAGTACCAATAAAGAAATAAACTACATAAGATATAGCAGTAGATACAGCAGCACCTTCAGCTCCATATTTAGGTACTAAAATTATATTACCGGCTACATTAATAAGTGCAGCAATAGTAGCGCGAATAATATATAAATATGTTTTCTTTTTAAAATTTATTCCCACAGTAGTAACGTATGAGACTGTATCTATTATAGGCATCAGTAAAAGAAAAGAAGTTAAGCCTGCTGCTGGTCTATATGAACTTTCTAGTAAAAGGAATATCAAATCTTTAAATATCACTATTCCCATACCACTGATAAACATAATAGCAGACACGAACAAAGAAACCCTCTCAAAAATGCTAGTATTATTTGGATTTTTTTCATAACTTTCATAAGACACTGGTACCCAATAGTTGATAAAACTATTCTGTATTAGACTCATTACAGCAACTATTTTAAATGCAGCTGTATATAAGCCTACTTCAGCGAAATCACAGTAATTTCTAATAGCTATTCTATCTATAGATTGAAATATCCACAGCACTAAAAATGTAGGTACAAAAGGTAATCCATATTTAATAATTGCTTTAATATTATTCTTGCCAATTTTTGTTTTTTTAAACCAAATATTTTTTTCATAAAGAATAGCAACTGTAGCAGAGCAAAGATGAGAGAAAAATAAACCAATTATTACTGCATAGAAACTTCTATCAATTAATAAAGCATACAAAATAGTAAAAACAGCATTAGCTAAACTATTTATGACTTTAATAAGAGAATAAGTTTTGCCCCTTTTTTTCATTCGCACTAATAAAAGAGCATATCTTTCTATAATAGCTACAAAAACAGTAATATCTAATAATAAAATAGGAGTGAAATGGTTCGCATCACCAAAAAGTAAAGTGGATAATTCTTGCCAAAAAATTCCAATAATTATAAAAGTGAAAATACCTATGCTGAGACTGGGTAATAATGATTCCCATAGCAGATTACTTCGTTTATTTTCAGGACGTTCATAAAAAAATCTAGCAAAACTCTGATCTGCACCTAGTAAAACAATATTTAATATTAAATTAAATGCAAGAGTAAACATAGCAGCTTTACCAAACTCATCGGGAATAATAAGCCAAGTAGTTATAGGAGTAGTGATGAAACTAATGAGAGCTGCTACCCATTGGCCTACAGAGAATTGAAACAAAGATTTAATAAATGTCCTTTCTCCTGAAGTACTCTTTACATTTGACATTTTAATTAAAAAGTTAATTAAATTATAAAATAAAAGGTGCCATCTTTATAATATTTTTATAAAAAATGACACCTTAAAAATTTATTAATTTTTATAAACCTAATTTTTTCTTAATATCTTTAGGTAAACTATTTTTATTTACCATAATACCAGTAGTTTTATACTCTACAAAAGGTTTAGAAGCATAGAAATATCCATCATAAGGTCCCATTACATTCCAACTATTTTTAACCTTATAATAAATATTACCATTTTGATCTTTAGCAATGCCAGTAATGTGCATACCATGATCATCAGTAGTAGTGTAATTATCAAAAGCTTTTTGTCTGAGTTCTTGAGTGATAACTTTTTCTTTTACTGGACCTTCAATAGAATAAATTTGTTTTTGTCTCTCTGCCTCAGTAAGTTTTTCCCAACGTTCTTTTTCAGTACCAGTAAGATCAGGTAGAGTTTCATCTGGAACTACTGCTACGCCTTTAGACCATTTAAAGCCTTTTTCTGAAACATCACTACCCCATGCTACAGTATAACCATTTTTAATAGCATAATCTATGATATCCATCATTTCATTTAATGGAACATTATAAACTTTTTCATGAAGCCAGTTATCAGGAATTTCTAATACAAATTGTTCGTAGAAAGGATGATGATTGAAAGAAGTTATTTCTATATAATCATCCATATTTAATCCTAAAGATTGAGCAAATGTAATAGGAGTGTATTCTTTGCCATTATAAGTAAATTTTTCAGGTACCTTTCCTAAATAAGCATCTAGTATACCGATAAAACCATTCAACCATGCTGTTGATAACTCTTTATTAGGATTTTTAATAATTTCGTCTAGATAAGCTTTTAAAACTGCGTCTAGCTCACCATGCACATGCTTATCTGTGCCATAATTTAGTCCAGTATAGACTGATTCGGGGACAATACCATATTTTTTAATAATATATGTAATATCTCTAAAGCCACCACCAGCGCCGAAATTAGTTTTACCTTGGAAACGTACATATCTAATAGCCTTTTCTATATAAGCATTTCTAACGATAAATGCTTCTGATAAATCATATTCACCTTTGCCTGCACGTAATAGTTCACTTTCTAAAAAACTTAATGTAGAAAAAGCCCAACAAGTGCCAGATTTATACTGATCCTTTACAGATGTCGCTGGATTTTCTTTAATAATAGTAAATTGAAATCCTTGTTTCTTTGGCACTGTATCTACCTGTGCATTTACAAAAAAAGTTGAAAATACTACTGCAGCTAATACAAAAAATAATTTTTTCATAATATTTATTTTTATAAAAATTTTGTTGGCAAAAATACTCAATATTTTTAAGATTTTAACAAAATTTTTTAAATTTAAAATAAAAAAGAAAGGATATATAAATAGTTTGAAATAGTTATTAAAAAAAATATTGAATAATTATAAATAAATATTAGCTTTATAATAAATACACGTACAATATAAGAAGAGGCAGATATCTTTTCGTTTAATAGACTAATACTATTTTTTTATGTTTTAAACAATAAATGATATTAATATCATTTAAAAATTATTTTATATATTTGCTCTCAAAATTAGTATTTATGAAGACTTTAGTTAATAACATCAACGACCATGTGGCTCTGAGTAAGGAAAACTCAAAAGTTTTCTATGATAATCTCTACGATTTCCTATTACAAAACGAAGCTGACGTAGTAGATTACCAAGGTCTAAAACTTCAAAGCACTCCACCACTTTGTCCAGACTGCAATAGCAACCATATCGTTAGAAATGGCAAACAAAAAGGAATACAAAATTATCTCTGCAGACACTGTGGTAGACAATTCAGAGTCACTACT
>LUZL01000003.1 GCA_001603615.1 Bacteroidales bacterium Bact_20
TGACTAATAATAATTTAGTTATTTATTAAAGGCCTAATTCTAAAAAAATATTGTTTTTAATTTATTAACTGTGATATAAAATAATGTTTACTATAATTATTAAGTTTGAAATTGATCTAATAATTTTTTGAAAGTAAAACCCAAAATTTCCTCAATATTATTTAATCTTTAAGTATAAATTATTTTACTGTTAAATTATAAAAAATAACAATAAAATCATTAATTTTGAAAAAAATTAAATTTATGCAGATTTTAATAGTAGATGACGAAGAAGATATTATTGAATTTTTGAGTTATAACCTTACAAAGGAAGGATATAAAGTTTTAAAAGCTAATAGTGGCATCAAAGCTCTAGAGATTGCAAATAAACATAATCCAGAAATCATAGTACTAGATATTATGATGCCAGAGATGGATGGTATAGAGACATGTAGGCAATTAAGAGAGAAATTAAATAATTATCATCCTTATATTATTTTCTTGACTGCTCGCAATGAAGACTTTACACAGATAGCAGCTCTAGAATCTGGAGGAGATGATTTCATAGCTAAGCCAATAAAACCACGAGTATTTATTAGCAAAATTCATTCTATAGAACGCAGACTTAATAGTGACAAAGAACAGGTTAATTTAATTACAATCAGAAATGTTACTATTAATCCAGAGAGATTTGAAGTAATACAAGATGAGGTCGTCAATATATTGCCTAGAAAAGAATTTGAACTTTTATACGAATTAGCTAAACATCCTGGGAGAGTATATACGCGAGATGAACTTTTAGATAGAGTGTGGGGTAATGATATATACGTAGGCGAGCGTACTATAGATGTGCATATTCGCAAACTGCGAGAAAAATTAGGTAATGATTTAATACAAACTATCAAGGGTGTCGGTTATAAAATAAATGTATAAATGTTTAATGTCTTTTTAAAAGCAGGTAATCCTAAAAATTTTTCTTTAGTTTTTACTTTTATAGTTAGTTTTTTATTAATAATAAATTTTTTATTTTTTCACTTTATAAATTTACCTGTGATAATATGGATAGCTATTATTATATTAGAGATTATTTGTATTTATTTTTTATTCAAAAAAATAATTGTAAGATTTATTTATGACAAAATAAGATTAATATACAAAAACATAGCTACTAAGCGACTAGGGGATGATAAGCAACCTATTCAAGAATGGGTAAAAGGTGATGTTTTAACTAGAGTTCAGCAAGATGTAGAAAGATGGTTAGACTTAAAAAATATAGAAATTGCAACTCTAAAAGAATTAGAAAATTTCCGAAAAGATTTTTTAGCAAATGTATCTCATGAATTAAAAACTCCATTGACAACACTGCAAGGCTATGTAGATACACTCATCGATGGTGCTATCACAGATCCAGAAGTAAACATAAAATATCTGCAACGTTCCTCTTTCACTATAGAGAGAATGATCGCTATGGTAGAAGATCTAGAAACTATTACTAAGCTAGAGCAAAATGCAGACCCTTTGTATATAAAAAAATTTGATTTTATCGCTTTAGCAAAAGAAGTTATAGATATGATGGAGCTAAAAGCTAATACTAGAAACATACAAATTAATATACAAAACCACGCTAGTATACCAGTTTATGTGTTAGCTGATAAAGAGAAAATAAGGCAAGTATTAGTCAATTTAATAGATAATTCTATAAAATACGGCAAACAATATGGTAAAACTATCATTAAAATATATTATTTTGAACAAAACTTATTAATTGAAGTTGAGGATAATGGTATAGGGATGGATGAAATTCATCTGCAAAGGATATTTGAAAGATTTTATCGCGTAGATAAAAGTAGAAGTAGAGAAGTAGGGGGTACTGGATTAGGGTTAGCAATAGTAAAACATATCATAGAAGCTCATAACCAGCATATTAATGTACGTTCTAAAGTAGGTGTAGGTACTACATTTACTTTCACTTTACCTCTAGCTCAATAAAATTAGAACATTCCATTTCCTACATTACCATTTTCTTCATTTAACATTTGAATTTGTTGTTTTTCTTTATAATTTC
>LUZL01000004.1 GCA_001603615.1 Bacteroidales bacterium Bact_20
ATTGTTAGTATAGAAGATGGATTAGCAGAAGATGATTGGGACGGATGGGAACTATTAACTAAAGAATTAGGCTCAAAAATACAATTAGTGGGGGACGATATTTTTGTAACTAATATAGAAATTCTCAAAAAAGGAATAGAAAGAAATATTGCTAATTCAATCTTAATAAAATTAAATCAAATCGGAACAGTGACTGAAACATTAGATACAATTCATTATGCTAGAGCTAATGGCTATACAGCAATAGTAAGTCATAGAAGCGGCGAAACAGAAGATACATTTATCGCCGACTTAGCAGTAGCTACAAATTCTGGATTAATTAAGTCGGGTAGCCCATCGAGGACTGACAGGATTGCTAAATATAATCAATTAATAAGAATAGAAGAATATCTAAATGATGTAGGAAGCTTTATGGGTACTAATTTCAAATATTATCGTTTTAAATAACAATAAATAAGAAGGGGCACATAAATGTGCCCCTTCTTATTTATTAAGAAATATTTTTGTTTAATTTTTTATATGTTGTATATTTAAAAAATATATTATCTTTGCATCAAGCTAAAAGATAAAACTGTAATAACAAATCGTAAAAATAAGTTTGGGCAGCATGGATTAGCAATAGTGAAGGATAAAGAAAGTGATTTCGTAGGGTGGATAAATGATACATTCCGAGGTGTGGCTACGAAGTACCTGCAGAGCTATATAATGTGGTATGTGGTGAAGCATAAGTATCTATTGAGTAGAGTGATAGATGATATAGGTAGAATGCTCAATCTAGCAGCCTCAGATTGGGAAGCATGGTATGTATACATGAGATTGAAATTAAAACCTAGATAAACTTTAACATAAATTATTTTATTTTCTTATATCCTTTTTTATTATTTCCTCACAAATTTGTAATTTCGTCCAAAATTTTGTTATGATACATAATTTAGGTACCTACAATTCTGTTTTGAATCAGTTTATATCTGAAATGAGAGATATTAATATTCAAAAAGATCCTATGCGATTTCGTAATAACATGATTAGAGTAGGTGAAATTATTGCTTATGAAATTAGTAAATTTCTTCCTTACAAAACAATAAATGTTGTAACTCCACTGGATATTGCTGAGTCAAATATTTTAGCAGAACAGCCAGTTTTAGCTACTATTTTGAGAGCAGGTATACCCTTTCACCATGGTTTTTTGAATTTTTTTGATAAATCATCATGTGCTTTTGTAACTGCTTATAGAAATCATCTACAAGGAAATGATTTTAACATAAATGTCGAGTACGTAAGTTCTCCATCTATTCAAAATAAAGTCCTTATTCTTTGTGATCCAATGCTTGCTACTGGTAATTCAATAATTTTAAGTTATAAAAAATTGCTTTCTCATGGTATGCCTAAGCAATTGCATATAGCATCTATTATAGCTTCAAGCCCAGGTATAGATGATGTAGCTAAAAACATTGATCATCCAGATTTTCATATTTGGGCTGCTGCTATAGATAATAAATTAGATGAAAACTATTATATCGTCCCAGGGTTAGGAGATGCTGGTGATCTGGCTTTTGGTAAAAAAGAATAATTTTTTGGTTTACAAATTTTTCGTTAATTTAGTATAAATATTAATGAATGTCGGCTATTTTGAGTTTTTTATTTAAAAACTTTTATTTATTAATTATCGGTGCTACTAAATTTATGTTTACTACTACAACAGCTAAAGTCTCAGGGTTGAATTTTTATGAAGCTTTTTTTGTAACTGCTCTTGGTGGATTAATGGGCTATTTTTTCTTTTATTATCTTTTTGATGTAGTTATTCGTTTGTATAACCACATTTATCATCATTTCAGAAATCCTAATAAACCACAAAAAGCTAAAAAAACTGTTCCATTCAAAAAAAGAAAAAAATACGTAAAGTGGGTGAGGCATTATGGTTATTGGGGGTTAATAGTTTTCACTCCGTGTTTTATATCTATTCCATTGGGAGCTTTTTTACTTAGAAGATATTTCCCAAATAAACATGGCAAAGATCTTATAGTTTCTTTTTCTATCATCATTTGGGCAAGTATTTATACCTTTGCTTTATATTTTAATGAAATGCTTAATATTTTATGAGAAAATTAACATTATTTTATGAAAATATCAAAATAGCTTTATCTGCTATTTTTACTCATAGAACAAGAGCTATTATAACTATTTTAATTATTGCCTTTGGTATAATGGCACTAGTCGCTATCTTATCATCTATAGATGCTATTAAAATGTCTTTTGCTGAAAGCTTTTCTCGCATTGGTGGACAAAGTTTTTCCATTACTGAACTACCACAAAATAATTCTGAGAATAATAATGATAGAATAGAAAAAAAACCAATTTCTTATATAGAAGCAGTAACTTTTAAAAATCATTTTGATTATCCTGCTATTGTTTCTATTTATACTTCAGTTCCTGATATTTTCACTTTAAGATCCCAATATGCTGAAACAAATCCTAATATTCAGCTAACCGCTATTGATGAAAATTATTTAAAATCTTCTGGATTAACTCTCGTAGATGGTAGGGATTTTTTGAAACAAGACATAGAATCATCTAAGCAATATGTAATATTAGGTAATGAACTTGCTAAAAATTTATTTCCATATGGTATTGATGCTACACAAAAAGAAATTAATATTCAGGGGGTACGTTTTACTATAATAGGAGTTTTAGAAAAAAAAGGTTCATCTTTGGGAAGTAATATTGACAGAATGTGTCTGATTCCAATAACTACTGCAAAAAAATATTTTATTACTACCCAAACTAGACATCGTATAAATGTGATGGTATCTGATGCTTCTAAACTCAATGAAGCAATAGATGCAGCGACTAGTCAGTTTAGGCAAATTAGAAAATTGAGTGTTAAGCAAAAAGATAATTTCCAAATTCGTAAAAGTGATTTTATAGTTAATACTCTTATGGATAATATTAAATATCTTAGTGGTGCAGCAGTGGTTTTAGGATTAATAACACTATTAGGTTCTACTATTGGCTTAATGAATGTATTACTTGTTAGTGTTACGGAAAGAACACAAGAAATTGGTATCAGAAAAGCACTTGGAGCTAAAAAATCAGATATAAAAACTCAGTTTTTTATTGAAAGTATTGTTTTAGGACAATTAGGTGGGGTTTTGGGAATAATTCTTGGTGTATTAAGTGGTAATCTCGTTGCATATCTATTAAAAGTAGGTACAGTACTGCCATGGGCTTGGATGATTTTAGGTTTGGTAATTTGCTTAATTGTTAGTATTTTAGCAGGTCTTTTACCAGCATCTAGAGCTGCTAATTTAAATCCAATAGATTCTCTTCGTTATGAATAATTTAATAAATAAAAATTTTGTCCTTCTTTTTTTAGTTATTTTATTAGCTACCTCTTGTAGTGTACCAAAGATGTATCCTGATCAAAAATTTATTGTAAAAAATGAAATTAAAATTAATTATGATAGCTTAGATACATTCCAAAATGTCAAAAAATCTGACTTTAATTCATATATTAGATTACAACCAAACCGAAAATTCCTTTTTGTTTTTAGATTTTATAGCTCTATATATGCTTTTGCAGATACTAAATTAGAAGATAGATCTGAGATAAAGCAACAAAAATATAATGAGAAAATAGCTAATAAAAAAGAAAAAGGGGGGAAAATAAATTATGAAAAAGAACAAAAAAAATTAAATAAAGGGTTTAGAAATTATTTATTAAATCAAGTCGGTGAACCACCAACCTTTTATGATCCATATATTTCTAAGATATCTATTGAGCAGATGCAATTATTTGCTAGGACTAAAGGTTATTTTTATACAAATGTCAAAGATAGCTTAATAATGTCAGGCAAAAATAGATATACTCTATACTATGAAATAGATTTAGGGAGACCTTATGTGATATCATCAGTGGATTGGACTTTCCTAGATACTACCATTGATCAAAATATCTTACAAAATCTGTTTGTGAAACCTATAAATTCTTATAATAGATTTCTTATAAATAATATTAATTGGCATTATATAAATAACTCATTTGCATTAACTGTATTAGACTATGCTCCAGAGTTACCTCTAAAACCAGGTATCATCTACGACGAAACTTTATTAGATAATAATAGAAATTTATTAGCTACTCATTTAAGAAATAATGGTTATTATAATTTTTCTAAAACATATGTACAATATGAAGCTGACACTACTTTGGGTAATTATAGAATGCACATAAATACATTAATATTACCTTATCAAAAAAAACAAGATAATAAAATAATCTCTGTACCTTTTCAAAAATATAAAATCAGCAATGTATTTATCAATCTAGGATATAATCCTTTATTGAGCAAAGCACAATTGAAATTAGATACCGTATTATATATCTCTACTTTTAATGCAGATACATTTTATTTTGTCTATCCTGAGAATTTTTATTTTAAACCTAAAGTAATAGAAAGTAAGATAACCATCAGACCAAATCAGTATTATTCTGAACAACGAGGATATAGAACAGAATCTTTGCTTTTAGATATTCCTATTTTTAGCAATACTCAAGTAACTTATATTCCAGATTCTACGCGACAAGGTAATTATTTAGTTGCTAATATTAATATTAATAGATATGATTTACAGAGATGGGGTATTGATTTAGAAACCACAACTTCTAGTGGTATATATGGATTAAATGTTATCATATCCTATCTAAACAGATCTATTTTTAATGGTGGAGAAGTTTTATTGTTACAGACTAAAGGTGGTTTAGAAATAGAACAATTATTTAGCAGAAATAATAATTTTAGAGCTTATTATTTTGGAGCTGACATATCTTTATCCTTTCCAAAGTTAATAATACCTTTCGCTAAAAATTTAAAAACAACTGTAAATACTAAACCTAGTACTCAGATACAATTATCATATTTATTTCAACAAAGAATTCAATATAACCGCACTCTTATAGGTGCCAATTACAATATACAATTCAATGAGACAAGATATAAATATCATCAAATCCAAGTACCTTATATAAATTTGATTAAAATTAATCCAGATAGTACATACGGCGAAGTAATAAATCAACTTCCTAGTAGATTAAGGTATGGGTACGAAGATTATCTCTCTGTAGGTGCCAGATATAGCTATACATTATCTAATAAGAAGAAAAGTAATGATCTCACTCCATATTTATTTTTTAGATTTAATGGAGAAACTAGTGGAGAACTCTTTTGGTTATATTATCAATTATTCCCTCCAACTACTGAACAAGTAGGTGCATTGAAAGTGTGGAATATTACTTATGCTCAATTTTTAAGAACAGATGCAGATTTTAGGATATATTTACCAGGGAAGAATAATGCTTTATCAGTTATAAGAACATTTATTGGCATCGGTTATCCCTATAAAAATAGTGTTTATATGCCTTTTGAGAGAACATACTCTATCTCTGGCCCATCTGAGATACGCGCTTGGCCATATAGATCTATTGGTCCTGGTGAGTTCATATCTACAAATACCTTAGACTCCTTGATAGAACGTGGTTCTGAAATAGCTTTTATTCTAAATTTAGAAACAAGATTTAAAGTATATAATTTTATAAATTTAGCTCTTTTTGTTGATATTGGCAATGGATGGTCTGTCAGAAATAATGCTTTATATCCTGGGGGAAAATTTGAATGGAATAAATTTTATAAACAATTATACATGGGTAGTGGTATTGGTATTAGATTAGATTTTAACATTATCGCTATTCGTTTCGATTTTGGATTCCCAATTTATAATCCTTCAATGCCTTTAGATAATAGATGGTACTCATTTAAAAAATCTATGAATAATATGAATTTCAATTTTGGTATTGGTTATCCATTCTAAAAATAAAATTATTTAATTACAAAAAAACAATGAGGTAAAAATTTATTAAAAATAGTAAGTTGCTTGCAATAGAAACAATAATAACATTTTTGTTTAAGTTTTAGTATTTAATATTTTTATTATTTTTGAAAAAAAATAAAATTTATGGAATATTCATCCGAAGTCATAGCAGATATGCTGGCTCTCACCAAAGAAGGCAAACGCGAATTTTTAGATAATCTTTACGAATTTCTGAATAGCAATAGACTTACAGCCTTAGATTATCAAAGAATTAAGATTCTAACTACTGCTCCCATTTGTCCCAGATGTAAATGCGAACATGTCATCAAAGCAGGTGTTCGCAATGGCAGACAAATCTATAAATGCAAATATTGCAAATACCAATTTAGAGAAACAGCTAAATCCTTTGTTTATTATTCTCATAAGTACTATCTTTTTATGGATTACTTAAAATGTATGCTTGAGGGCAAGAGCCTCAGAGCTTGTGC
>LUZL01000005.1 GCA_001603615.1 Bacteroidales bacterium Bact_20
CTAACTTTATTTTTAAGCCAAAAAAAGAAATGTAACAAAATAAAAGACTGCGAAATAGAAGTAATTCGCTTAAACTACACAATCATTTGCAAATGAAGATTTTAATATTGAGCTAATATTTATTTATTGTTTTATAAGAAGTTAACATTATTTCATTAACTACTATTTCAATTTCTACAAATTACAATTCCTAAAACTAATAAACTTTAAAAAAAAATTAAAAATTTCTATCAAAAAAACGTAATGCTAATTCTCTATCTTTATATATTTGATTGATTAAATCTTGCACAGAATCAAACTTTATCTCATCGCGTATTTTTAAAAGAAATTCTATTTTGATTGGCTTATTATAAATATTTTTATTAAAATCAAAAAGGTGAGCTTCTAAAGAAATATTATTATGTGAATATTGAAAAGTAGGTCTAAATCCGATATTCATTATACCCCTATACAGTTCTTTATCTACGTAAGCTTTTATTATGTACACACCACTACCGGGAATTATTTTTTCCTCTGCTACCTTACCAATATTAGCTGTAGGAAATCCCAATTGACGACCAATTTTACTACCTTCTATTACTTTACCATTAATGAAATAATTATATCCTAAAAGTTTATTTGCTTCAGATACGAAACCTTTTATTAATAAATTGCGAATTTTAGTAGAACTTATGAAAACACCATCATCTACAAATGGTTGAAATTTATGTAGAAAAAAATTATATTTATATGATAAAGATTTTATTTCGTCGTAGGAGCCTGATCTATTAACACCAAAGCTATGATCATAACCCATAACCAAAGCTTTTATATTGAAATTTTCTTTCAAAAATTTAATAAATTCTTCAGGTGTCAATTGAGAGAACTCCTTAGTAAACTTTTGAATGTATACCACATCTACAGGCATTTGAGACAATATTTCTAATTTTTCTTCTAAAGTAGTAAGTAAAAAATGTGCTTGTATCTCCTCAGCTAAAACAAAACGCGGATGTGGATCAAATGTTATTACCATATTAGCACTTTGATATCGTTTAGCTAATTCATTTGCATATTCTATTACAAATCTATGTCCACGATGTACACCATCGAAAGTACCAATTGAAATAGTAGTTGGTAAATTTATTTGTTTTGGTGTATATAATATTTCCATTATTTACTTTATCAGAATGCAAAATTATATGTAAAAAATTAAATGTATTGTTTAACTGATACAAAACATTCTCATCTCCTACTATCCTGCCCCCACATTAGTTTATCTCTCAATACTTTGTAAAAGTAATGATCTTCAAACTCTATTAATGGGAAAAATTTTGTTGATTTTTTTAGAGTAATCTCTTGACCAGCCCTAATAATATGAGTGTTGGCATCAGCAGTTAATAATATGGGAATATCGGGATATTTGACAATTAATTTTAATTCAGTATCATCACGTATTATAAGAGGCCGACTAGTTAGATTATGTGGTGCGATTGGTGTAATAACAAAATTAGACGTAGTGGGTTCTAGTATTGGGCCACCACAACTCAAAGAATATGCAGTAGATCCAGTGGGCGTAGCTACTATCAATCCATCAGCCCAATATGGACATACAAAATTATTATTTATATAAAGTTCTACAGAAATTAAATATTGATCCTTATATTGCTTAATAGTTACATCATTTAGAGCATTATGAAATAGCAAAGTATGATTTTTAATACTAAGCTCTATAGTCGTCCTTTTAGAAATTTTGTAATCTTTATTTTTTATTCTAATTAGATAATCTTTTATATATATAGGATCTCCCCACGTCAGAAAGCCTAACTTTCCATAATTAATGCCGTAAACAGGTAAATTATATTTCAAACTTATAGGTAGTGTATCTAATAATGTACCATCGCCACCCAATGAAATGATGCAAGAATAATTATTATCTAGGTTAGTTTTTTCTATAATTAAATTACTAATATTACCTATTTTATCACTAATTCTTTCATTATCACTTTGGTTATCTAGATATATTCCTACCTTACCATTGTCATTTTCACAAAAAGTACATATCTCTTGTATAGTGTTTAAAAAAATATCACGCCACTGAGCAAAAAATATTAACACATTCATAAATTAGATATTTAAAAATCTCATCAGAAATTCATAATTATGATACAATTCTTCATAAAATTCCTCTTCTTGATAAGAAGCATAAATATTATAATCGTATCTATTGAAAGTTTGCACTATGGGTGCTATATCCATTTTGTCTAATTTTAGAAAAACGTATAATAAATTTTTATCAGAATCAGCATGAATAAACGTAGCCAGAATGTGAGCATCGTTAGATTCTACTATACTAGCTATTTGCGTCATAGTATAATCTATTGGTTTAATCTCTAAAATGATAGTACCACCAGGGTTATCTATATTCATAAACGAAGATAATCTTTGCAAAATATCTACACCAATTATAGATCCTAAATATTGCATATTTACACTAGTAACTGGACAAATAGATAATTTATATTGACCTAGAAATTGTAAAATATCAAAAATATGGGAATCAGACTGTACAGAAACTATTGGTGTAGATAAATCTACATTTCCTATTTGTGTATCATCTTCATTGATACCTAATAGATCTTCTTCATTCAATATACCGAGTAAAATATCATTATTGACTATAGGTAAATGTGAGACTTTCCATTCATTCATTAGCTCCTTAGCCTCTCTAATAGTAGTAGAAGTTTTAATAGTTATAAATGATGGATATATAAAATCTTTTGCAAACATTTTTTTAATGTTTTT
>LUZL01000006.1 GCA_001603615.1 Bacteroidales bacterium Bact_20
TTGTGCTTTATATGCTCTGCATTGGCTGTCTTAAATGCTTTTTTATTACTGCCACAAATCACAGCATCATTGGGTATTCGAGACTTTAGAAATTCCTCTATGTGATTTGCTCTCACTCTTTTGTCTTCTAATTTCTTGAATAATATATTCCCACTCCTATCTGTAGCGGCCAATACCGCTACTTTCCTTGGCTTCTTGCTCATTAATTTTTGGGAATCTTTTTTTGTATGTTCCTTTTTACTTCCCTTTTCTGAATAATTCATAAGTAGTTCCTCCATCTCTACTATTCCAAAGAAATTAACATTATCTTCAAAAGATTGTAAAGCACACAATATTCTATGTCGCCAAAAGAAACTAGTAGAGAGGCATATACCTACCATTCTTGCACACTTCCTTAAGCTCATTCCTGCTGACATACATTTGATGTATTCAAGCATTTTGTTTTTGTCGTGAATGCCATACATGAATGTGCCAGTAGTTACTCTGAATTGTCTGCCACAACTTTTGCAGCGGTAATTCTGTACTCCCTTTTGGAGACCATTTTTAACTATATGACTGCTATTGCAGTCTGGACATAAAAGGGCTGTGGACAGAGCTTTGAGCTCTTGATAGTCGACGACGTCAGCTCCTTGTTCTATAATTTTATTGTAGAGGTTGTCATAGAATTCTCGAGTTCCTTCTTTGGTGAGAGAAAAGACTTCATTTGGATTTTCAACTAATTTTTTCATAATAAAAAATATTTATGCAAATATATAAACTTTTAATAACATATATCATTTTTATTATAAAACAATTAAATTTAATAAATAGGCGTTTTTCATGAATGAAAAACGCCTATCCTCACTTTTTCCTATTCCATTATTCATTTTTCAGCGTATAAAATATAAAATTCCCACATTTTTGAACACCAATTTAAAAAAATTAATCTCTTCATTCTTTGTGAAAAAATTTAGCACTCAGTTCACTCATCTATTCACTTATATAGTGAAAATTATACTGTCATCTACACAACCTTTTCCTTATAAATCTAATATTAATTAAAGTCTATTTCAATACATGATTTGTCAATAATTTATTGAATCATATATTTTTCTAATTCGGTTTTTATGATACCATTTTTTATCAATGATAGGATACCTTGACCATGGATTAAATTTAGAGAAGTTTCATTTATATTTAAAACTTTACATGTATTAGAAATCAATTTATTTTTTTCTACTTTATATCTTTCTCCTTCTTCTATTATATTATCTATTAAGTGGAATGCATTAAATTTTTCCATATACCATATACGTAATGGCATTATACAATTAGCCACTATTTGTTTTTTGTTTTCATTTGTTAATAGGTTATCTATTTTATTAAACAAAAAATCTGCTCCTTCATTTATTATTTTACTTAAAAAATCATTTTCATTTATCAGTTCATTAAATGACCTTACTGCTTTCTCTATGCGTATATATGGATATGCAGCTGGTCTCACACTTTTATAATTCCATATATTGAGTGGTAGAGGAGTTATATTATATTTTTTAATAATATTTTTTGTATTATTGGTTATTGCTACTGAAATATTTGCTGCAAATAAATAAGCATTTATAATATCTTCTAATTCATATTTATCAAAGAAAATCTTGTAAGGTATTTGGCTAGTAAGCATAGTCATCGGTATAGTATTAGCTTGTAGTCCCATTGCTCTAAAGTAGCTTTTATAAAAGGTTTGGATTAAGTCATTTTCACCATAATCATTAATTATTTGTTCACCTATAGTTTTTAGACGTGATATTCCAGCAATAAATAAGTCTTCTTTCGTAATATTTTTGGAATTTTTCTTCTTCTCATCTAATGTAATATTTTCTAATGGTATTTGCAGTCTATAGGGTATATGAGCAATGGGGTCTGATGAGGGGAAGCAAAAAATATGAAGAATCACATTAGAGTATCGCGGATCATTTATG
>LUZL01000007.1 GCA_001603615.1 Bacteroidales bacterium Bact_20
TCCTAGATTTTTTTAAATATAATTTTTTAGAATTAAGTGTTTAAGTAATAACTAATTTAATATCTAAACGTCTATTTCAATAAAATTGCTTCATATGGATGTATCTCTCTGCTCACTCACAATTTCTCACTAAGAAATGTCTGCGAAGAAATACTCGGTTTTTCTAAAATAATATAATCCTATTATCAGAAATAATATTGACATTGTTATGCTTAAAATCAATCCTGTACTATTTATAGGTGTACCAAATAGGCCAAAACGAAAGAACTCTATGATTCCGGTCATAGGATTTAGATAATATACTGTTTTCAGCCATGGTACTGCTATTTGATTATTAGAATAAAATACTGGTGAAATAAAAAATAATAATTGGACTAAAAATGGTATTATGTATTTAACGTCTCTGTATTTCACATTTAATGCACCAAAGAATGAGCCTATTCCTAAAACTAATATAGATACTAAAATGATACTAACAGGTAGTATGTATAAAATTTGCCAGCTAGGATAAACATTGAAATATATCATTACTGGAATGTATATTAATAGAGTAATAAAAAAATCAAATAAACTAACTAATAAGGAACTCATAGGAAAAAATATCCTAGGGAAATAAATTTTTTTAAGAATATTGGAATTATTTACTACGCTATTAGAGGTAGCAGTCACGGCATTGCCAAAGAGATTCCATAGCATCACACCAGATAATACGAATAGTGGATATGGGATATTAATATCTCCTAAAGATACATTCACTGCTAGATTAAATAATACAAATACTGCTGTCATAGCTATAGGTTGCAAAAAAGCCCATAAGAAACCTAAAACAGCTTGTTTATATTTGATTTTTATATCCTTCCAAGTCAAAAAATATAATGTGTCTCTGTAATAAATTAATTCTTTAATATCAAAAAAATGCCATTTATGTGGTGGTTTTATCACTATTTCCATATTCACATTATCAAAGTGTTTACAAAATTAATTATTTAAATGAATTATCATAATGGTAAAATTATCTGTCCTGTATCTAGCTCTATATCTAGATTATCATTGTCATCTTTATCAGTTTGAATGATTTCTTTATTATCATCATCTGGGAAAAGATTTTTTATCCACTCTTCATCAGGCTCCATTATAGTATGTATGTCTACAGTTTTTATTTTACTATTATTAATTTTTTTGCCTTTTGCTTTTAAGGAATTGATAGGAAATTGTTGATCTAGTTTAATATTTTCTTTAGTTCTATTACTATAGTTGATTTGTATGTCGCATAGCCACTCTTTAGTGAAAAATATTATTTCACAATTATTCTCTTCGGGTAAAAAATAAATATTTTTATCTATTGTGAAATCTGGGATGAAACGTTTAATGTGCTGAGTTTTCTGATCATTATTACGATAAATGACAGTGTATAGAGATCGCTCAGTGAATTTTTCTACGATTAAAAAATTAGAATCTATGAATAAACTCTCATGAGGTTTAGCTATGCGGTAATAACCATTTTTGTATAAAATGATTAAATAATCATCATCTAGAAATTCTCCTAAATCTTTACCTTTAGCTTCTTTATTAATGCGTAGAGTCTCCTCATCAAAGAAATAAGAAATACCTTGGAGTGTTTGTATGCCTTCTTGCTTAACAGTAATATTTTTAATTAATTTTCTAGTAACTAAATAGCCAACTGTAGATCTATTTTTTATAGGAATATCTTTGAAATTATATTCTATAGTTAAATTTTTCATCCTCGGTCGTGGTACTAGATGAATATTTAAAATTTCTGCTTCTCCATTAATATTTGCTTTGAAATAAAGAACTTTAGAGTTTGGTGTGCCACGAGTATAGAAGTAGTCTTTGTCTCTATTGACACCTTTCACAAAAAATCTTTTAGCATAAACTCCTCCACTAGTACCATCACGATATAGTACATTGTATGTATTTCTAGTGTCATTAGGATCATAGATACCTACGTGAATAATATTTTTCCCTACAAAATCTTTATCACTTACTTTAATAACTCTAAAAGTGCCATCTTCTTTGAAAACTATCAAATTACTATGAATAGAGCAATCAAAAAGATATTCTTTAGACTTAAGACTAGTACCTATAAAGCCTTCATCACGATCTATATAAATTTTTTGATTAGGTACAGCTACTTTATCTTTTTCTATACTACCAAAAGTTCTAATTTCAGTACGTCTAGTGAAATTTTTACCATAAGTATTTTTTAAATATTTGAAATGCTCTATTGAATACTGGATGAGGTTATTAAGATTAGCATTGACAGCGTCTAATTGTTTTAGCATCTTTATCATTATCTCATCAGCCTTGAAGGCATCATATTTAGAAATACGTTTAATTTTTATTTCAGTCAATTTAATAATATCATCACGAGTGATCTCACGATAAAATTGACTTTTAAAAGGTTCTAGACCTCTATCAATAGTACTTATGACATCTTCCCATGTTTCACATTCTTCTATATCTTGATAGATATGATTTTCTATAAATATTTTTTCTAAGCTAGCAAAAAGTATTTTCTCTAAAAGTTCTTGTTTTTCTAGTTCTAAGCTTGCTTTTATAATATCTACAATATTATCTACAGTCTGCTTTAGCAGTTCACTAATAGATAAAAAGACAGGTTTATTATCATCTATTACTACGCAATTAGTATAGATTTTTACCTCACATTTGGTAAAAGCATATAGAGCTGCGATAGTCTGATCGGGAGTAACATCTGGTGATAGCAAAATATTAATTTCTACATCAGAGGCAGTGTTATCTTCTATTTTTTTAATTTTCACATGGCCTCTATTATTAGCATCAACGATAGAATCTATAAGTTGTCCTGTAGTAACTCCAAAAGGTATTTCGCGTATTACGATAGTTTTATTATTAAGTATTTCTATTCTAGCACGAGAAACTACTTGACCTTTTTTTTGACCATCATTATAGTTAGTAACGTCTACCAAGCCACCTGTAGGGAAATCTGGATACAAAGTAAAAGGTTCTCCTTTTAAATAAGATATGCAGGCATCTAAAACCTCATTAAAATTATGTGGTAAAATGCGTACTTGCAAACTGACAGCTATACCTTCTATACCTTGTATTATCAAAAGAGGAAACTTCACAGGTAGATAAATAGGTTCTTTATTTCTACCATCATAAGAGATTTTCCAAGGAGTGATTTTAGGGTTAAATACAGTTTCTAAAGCTAATTTTGATAATCTAGCCTCTATATATCGGGGAGCAGCAGCAGAATCTCCAGTAAAAATATTTCCCCAGTTACCCTGTGTATCTATCAATAATTCTCTTTGTCCTAACTGTACAAGTGCATCGCCAATGCTAGCATCACCATGAGGATGATATTTCATAGTATTGCCAATGATATTTGCCACTTTATTATATCTACCATCCTCTAGCTCATACATAGAATGTAAAATACGACGTTGTACAGGCTTTAACCCATCACGAATATGAGGTATGGCTCTCTCTAAAATCACATAACTGGCATAATCTAAATACCAGTTTTCGTACATTCCAGAAATAGTTTTTAGAGATGTTTTTTCTTTTGATTGATTATTCTTTTTATCTAATTCTTCACCTTCCATAGTGAGTGCAAAGTTACTTCAAATATTGCTGATAACAAAGTGAATAATTAAAAATATTTTTTCCCTATTTTTTAATATGTAAATTCACATATATCATTTATACAATCTTCCTGTATTCTCACACTCTATTGCCCCACAACCTTAATAATATAATTTCAATAATTAATAAAACTAATGTTAAGATTATCAATATTTGCCATAAAGGCATCTTTATGGTATTATGTATATAATTTGTCTCTCCAAAAGCTATAGGATATTTGCCTACATAAATATTTGATAAATTTTTGACTATGCTATCCAATTCAGATTTTGACCAACACATAGGATCTGATTCATTTCGTGGATAATTAAAAGCTATTGGTATCTTTTGATCTTTTACATATAAATCATAAATATCAGCTCTTCTGATAGCATTATTAAAAAATAACATTGTCTGTTCGCCACCAGTAATATATGGAATATATTTAATATCATTTATAGGATCTATCAAATATATAGATTCTTTATTTTCTAATAAATCTCCAGCACCATTTAACTTGATAGGCAAAGCAATACCAGTAGACTGATTAGTGAAGTAGTATAAATCCATAGCTTGTGTAGAGCTAAAAGCCATTTGTAATAATAATGGTACAAATAATTGATGTTGTACTAATGAGGTAATATCTGACTGTAATGGCGACGCTATTATATATATATTGCCTTTACCATATTTAATCTGCTGTAAATAAGGATCTCCATTAGTCAATGAAAGCAGATCATATGCATTAGGAGCCGATATATGGTAATATTTGTTAACGCGTGGATAATCATAATCTCTGGGTGGACTAGTAAACATACCTTTGAAAAATGGTAATGAGAATGAGATTTTTTCTATCCTCAATGCTTGCATATCTAATGCATCACTAATAGTGATACCTATACTAGATAATAATGAATTTAAATATTTAGGATTTTTTTCGGGTGGTATTATAAAAATAGATGACCCTTCAGAGACTTTACCTAGTAAAGAATTAAAAACATCTGGAGATATATTATCTAGACTTTCTAAAATATAAAATGCTGATAAATCCTTGGAATTTGATAATGCATTTACATTTACTTTTTGATAATTAAATAAGCTATCACCGATAAAAATATTTGGTATTAAAGATCTATAATTATTTTCATATGAGTGATAAACACGTATTTTTGATGGTGTATTTATAGAAAAAAATAAATTATTATCAAAATCATAACCATTATCCACTATAGTAGCTTGTCCAGTAATGTATTTATCTTCGCCTATCCAGAAGTTTATTTCTTCTGTAGTTTGAGTATTTGCTGGCAAATTAGTAACTACTGAACCTACAGATTTTTTATTAAGTGAGATTTCTATTTTCACCCCCTCCTCTACTACATCACTTCTATTTTTTAATTTAATATATAAGGTACCTTGTGAATTTCTAACTACTACAGGTGATGCTAAAAATATGCTATCAATAGAAATATTAGATATCTTAGGTATATCTATTGGCATTAGGTAAATATTTGCATTTATAGAATCTAATAAATTAAAAAACTCTACTGGGAAATCTGATTTCTGAAAATCACTAAATAATATAATAGACTTAGCTTGTGAGCTATTGAAAGTATTTATTATAGTTTTATATTGATTGATATAGAATGGATGGTAAAAAATAGAATCTAAATATTTAGAAGTTTCATTTTTTAAATGAAAATCTGGTTTTAAAGAGCTAGATAAAGGTATAATACCAATAAGTGTAGATGCAGATTGCTTATCTATAGCTTCTTTAGCTAAATTTTTAGCTTGTTGTAGCAGTGTATATTGACCACTCTGATATTTCATACTCATACTATTGTCTAGAGCTATCAATAGTTTATCTCCGCCAGATATATTAGATATTTCATTTTCCCTCACTGGCATACAAAAAGCTAATATAATAAATGCGTAAGCAAAAAATCTAATAGCAAATAATATCCACCGCCGCAATGTTTGCTCTCTTTTAGTCTTTTCTGTTAATTCTCTTAGTATTCTTATGTGAGGGAAATATGTTTTAATTGTTTTTCTAAAATCAAATAAATGTATAATAAGTGGTATAAGTAGAAGTAATAAAAACCACAATCGTCCTGGGAAAAGAAAAATCATAAGTTAAAAGTTTTTTACAAAAATATTAAAAAATATTTATTTTGTTGTGTGTAACTATGATGATAAGATATTGGTTTTTTAGTGTATATTTTTATTTTTGGGGTAATTAATGAAGTGCTCAATGATACTGCTGTGTATTTTCTTTCTATTGTATAAAATGGTTTTTTTTTATTTAGTATAGTGAGTCTAATATTGAGCATGTTTTATCTTATTCCGAACTATTAAATAAATACATTTACTTTTTTTGTCAACTACACAAAAAAGTAATAAAAAAAACGCAATTGTATCTCCTACTCTTTTGATATTAGGCACTATAATCTTTGCTATACAAAAAATAAATTTATTACATTTGTAAAAATAAAATATTATGGATTTTACACAAAAAGATGTGGATTATATTACCCATCATGGTCTTAGCATTGAAGAAGTCAATAGACAAATAGACATTCTAAAAAAAGGAATGAAATATGTAGAGCTTTTGAGACCTGCTACTCTATATGATGGTATTATAGAACTAACTGATGACAAGAAAGATTATTACAAAAATAAATTTGAAAAAGATCACTTTTTTTACACAATTACTAAGTTTGTACCTGCTTCTGGTGCTGCTACTCGTATGTTTAAGGCTTTATATCAATATTTAGATAATTATGATAATGCTAATCCTAGCATCAAAGGACTGGAATGGTTCTTCGAAAATATAAAAAATTTTGCTTTTTTTGAAGATTTACAAAATGCTCTTTCTAAAAAAGGCTATAGCTATGAGCAAGCTTTTAATGAAAAGAAATTTGATATGATAGTAAATCTAGTTTTAAATAAAGAAGGATTGGGATTAGGTTCTAAACCAAAAGCTCTTTTACCTTTTCATAAATATGCTGATAATTATCGTACAGCTTTAGAAGAGCACATTATAGAGGGTATACATTATGCTAATGATAATAATGGTGTGAATATTCATTTCACCATTAGTCCAGAGCATGAGCAAATGTTTAATGATTTACTAAACAAAATATTAGAAGTTTATAAAACAAAATATAATACTGAAATAAACATAACTTATAGTTTCCAAAAACCTAGCACAGACACTGTGGCTCTATATAAAGATAATTTAGAATTACTAAGAGATGAGATGGGTAATATAATTTTCAGACCTGGTGGGCATGGAGCATTGATAGAGAATCTCAATGATTTAAATGAGGAAATTATTTATATTAAAAATATAGACAACATTGTACCAGATGATAGAAAAGCAGATACTATAGAATACAAAAAGATTTTAGGTGGATTACTGATGGATGTTGTGGAGCAAGTACAATCATTTCTTACTATATTAGATGATGCTAATCTCTCAGAAATGGAACTAAACGAGATACTTAATTATTGTAAAAATGAATGGCAACAGCCCATAGATGAATATATTTTTAGCTTGGACAAAATGGAAAAGATAGATTATCTGTATTCTTTGCTAAATCGTCCTATTAGAGTAGCTGGTATGGTAAAAAATACTGGTGCTCCTGGTGGAGGTCCTTTTATCGTAAATGATGACGAGGGAGATTATTCTCTACAAATAATAGAGTCTGCTCAGATAAATATGAATGATCCTAAACAAAAAATGATATGGGATAGCTCTACTCATTTCAACCCAGTTGATCTAGTCTGTTATCCTTATGATTATAATGGTGAAAAGTTTAATCTCTTAGATTATATTATAGAGGATACATATTTTATCTCAGAAAAATCTTATAAAGGTAAAGATATTTTGGCTCTAGAGCATCCAGGATTATGGAATGGTGCTATGGGCTATTGGCTAAGTATTTTTGTAGATGTTCCTCTTACAACCTTCAGTCCTGTGAAAGAACTAAAAGATTTACTGAATGAAGAGCATCGTTTTTGACAAAATAATTTCCACTTAAATGTATATTTAATAATTTCTTACAATTTATTTTCTTTAGAATTTAAAATCCTTTTATTTTTGTAAAAAAAATGAACTTTTCTTGGCTAAAAAATAATCTGCAAGGAGAATTATATACAGATAACCTGCATAAAATCATTTATTCTACCGATGCATCAGTATACAAAGAAACACCACTCGGTGTCGTATTTCCCAGGGATATAGATGATCTGAAATCTATAATAACTTTTGCTAATGAAAATGCGATAAGTTTGATACCAAGAACTGCTGGCACCTCACTCGCTGGTCAAGTGGTAGGCAGCGGATTAGTCGTAGATGTATCTAAATATTTTAATAGCATAATAGAAATAAATCCTCAAGAGAAATATGCAATCGTTCAACCAGGAGTGATTTTAGATGCATTAAATAGAGAATTAAAAAAGTATAATTTACTTTTCGGTCCCGAAACTAGTACTAGCAATAGATGTATGATAGGTGGCATGCTAGGGAATAATAGCTGTGGAGCTCATTCTCTGATTTATGGTTCCGTACGAGACCATGTTTTAGCTGTTAAAAGCATTTTAAGTGATGGTAGCGAAGTTATTTTTGAAGATATAGATAAAGACACTTTCTCACATAAATG
>LUZL01000008.1 GCA_001603615.1 Bacteroidales bacterium Bact_20
TAGATAAAAAAACTTTTTTACAAGCTTTGCTAGAAGCTACTTTTGTTGCCATATTACCAATATGGGGATACATTTTGCAATTTATTCCATCTATTAATGAATATTTGATTGGTGTCGTCCCTAGAGATTGGCATCAAATTTATGGTATTTTAACATTTCCTATGGTACATCACGACATAAGTCATTTATTAGGAAATTTGATAGCACTGTATGTTTTACTATTATTATTAAAAAATTCATTCTCTCCATATTATTATAGAATTGTACTGATTGGATGGTTATTTCCTGGAATATTCATTTGGCTTATTGGTAATAGCAATACTATGCATATAGGAGCTAGTGGATTAGTGTATCATTTAGCTTTTTTCATTTTTTGGATAGGTATATTAGTAAGACAAAGAAGTTTTATAGCACAATCATTAATTGTCATTTTCTTGTATGGAGGATTTTTTTGGGGAATATTCCCATTATTTCCCGAAGTATCATGGGAAGGACATTTAGGAGGATTTATCTCTGGTACTATCCAAGCTTTAATTTTAGCTAAACCTATATCAAAATTGTATCCAAAAGAAGAAATAGATGATGACGATGATGAACCACCACCTGATTGGTATGATGATAATGGCAATATAATAGATTTCAAATAAAAAATCAAAAAACTATAGCTTCGTAAATGTAAATTTCAGTATCTGGATCTTTCCACCCATAATATCCGATACCAGCTTTGTCTTGAGCACAATGTCCGAGAAATTCTTCTAAGGACCAACCAGTTTCAGTAGCTACTTGTGGTAAAAATGTACCGCTACGCAATCCTTTTTTAATATAGATACCATGTTTACCTAACTGAATTTCATCTATAGATTTTATTTTTTTTAATGGTGTGAGTACACTAATTTCTATATCAATTTCATTTAATTCATCAAAGCTGAGTGGAGCAAATCGTGGATCGTTAAAAGCTGCACTCTGAGCCATTTCCATAACATTCTGCCATAAAGGTTTATCTTGTCTAAAAGTACCTATGCACCCTCTAAGTCTGCCACGTTTATTAATAGTTACGAATACTCCACAGTTAGCATGTAAAGCAGGCCAATCTGGCACTTCTACCTTAGGATATGTGCGATAAGTCAATCCATACTTTATACTTTTAAAAGCTAAATCCTTAAGAAATTTTTTTTCTTCATCAGTAAGTGTAAACTCAACATCTTTTGATTGATTTTCTAGGTTAGATTTATTCTCTTGCTCTATAACTATCAAACTAGCATAGCCTACGACCCTAGATTTATCACCAGATACATCACCACTATTAGCAGTATAAATTTTTTTAACTTCATATGGCTCATTTTCTAATATTTTCAAAAGTACATATACTGCAGCAGCACCACAAGCAGCAGTAGATAGATTGGCATATTTACCACTCATTTCTATATCATTTACTACAGACATAAATTTATATGGATCTCCAGTAGTGATACCTTGCACTGTCAAGCTATCAGAAATTAAAGCATCTTTGTATGATGGATAATGAGATAAATCTGTGCTGATAACAAAAAGATTATCTGAAGTGAAATATTTTTTTAGAATTGTAGCGATTTCATCTAATATTGCTGTATTCTCTGTACCTACTAAAATAGGAATAATCTTAAAATCTGGAGCTAAACGCAACTGCAAGAATGGAATTTGTACTTCTAATGAATGTTCATTATCATGATAATAGCTAGGGTGAGAAAAAATTTTATATTTTAGTAATTCACTACAAATACTATCATTTACTTTCACTTCTCCTAAAACATTTGTAAAAGCACCTGATGGATAAAGAGAAGCACCACTGAAATAGCCCTGATGACTTCTTCCAATTATAAAAACATTTTTGTATTTAGCTGAAGACTCTAACTGTGCAAATGCTCTAGCAGCTATAGCTCCGCTGTAAACATATCCTGCATGAGGTACTATAATAGCTCTTATAGATTTTTGAAATTTTTCTGGTTGATATGCTCTATACCAGCTCTCAATTTGATTTTTTAGCTCAATTGCATTGCCAGGATAAAAAGTACCTTGTACTACAGGCTTTCTAATAATATTTTGTCCATTTGTAAATAAACTTGCTACCATAATAAAACTAATTAAAATATATTTTTTCATAAATACAAATATAAAGAATTTTTTTGTAACAAACAAGTATGTATTTTACACTTAATTTTTTCTTGTTTTATTTTATAGCTTTTTTATTATATTTTTAATTACTTAAATGCCACATACATATGGCTGCTGCTGTAGCTGCATTTAATGATTCTGGAAAATTTGTTCTATTTAATCTGGGAATTTTTATGCTTTTAGATATTGATTTTAATTCTTTTTCTACTCCATTGCCTTCATTGCCAATGATTAGTGCAAAAGGGTTAGATATTTTGAAATTTTGTAAATCTTCTCCTTCTGTATCTGTAGCTAGCAATGTGTGAGTGTAGCATAAATCTTTTATTTTTTCATAATTCATATAGATTATATTGACTCCTACTATGCTCCCCATGCTAGATTGTACAACTTTGGGATTATATATATCTACTGAATTCATCGTTGATATAATATTATAAAAGCCAAACCATTCTGCTGTTCTTAAAATAGTACCCATATTGCCAGGATCTTGTATATCATTCAGTATCAAAAGTTTATTAGATTTACTTATTTCTTCAAAACTTCTAGGTTGGTTTTGAAAAAAGATACCTAAAATATTGTTAGGAGTTTTCATAGCACTTATGCGTGCTAGTTCATTCTCAGAAATTATTTCAATTCCAGGCAAATTTTTTAAAAATGAATATTCTTTAGTGGAAAAAATTTTGTAATATTTTATACCTCTTCTTAATAAATCATTAACAAGGTTGGGGCCTTCGGCGATGAACATCATATGCTCATTTCTAATCTTTCTCAAGTGTAAATCTTTTACGAATAGTATTTCTTTTTTTGTAAGCATTTATAAAATAATTGAATAATTATACAAAATTATATAAGTTATAAATAACATTGAAAACTTTATTATAAATTTGTGAAATTAAAAAAAATTTGTGATGAAAAAATTTAAATATTTTTTATTTATTTTGTTATTAGCAATATTATCAAGTTGTAAAATTATGAATCAAGCTGATTGGTTATTCTATGATGGTAAAATATATACTGCAAATGAAAACTTCGAAACATTTACTGCTATGGCTGTGAAAGGTGATAAAATAGTAGATATCGGAGATTCAGATACTTTACTCAAAAGATGGAAAGCTAAAGAAAAAATTAATTTGCAAGGCAAAATTATTGTACCTGGTATAATAGATTCTCATTGTCATTTGATCGGTTATAGTGTAGAAATGGAACCCATAGATCTGACTGGAGTTAGAGGTGTAGATGAAATGATAGAAAGAATACAAATATATCTAAAACAGCATCCAGATCTGCGATTTATTTATGGAAGAGGATGGGATCAAAATTTATTTCCTAATATGCAGATGCCCAATAATAAATTGTTAAATAAATATTTCCCTGACATACCAGTATATCTAAAAAGAATAGATGGACATGCTGCTCTAGCTAATGATGCTGCTTTAGGATTAGCTAATATTAATAACGAGACACAAATAGATAATGGAATTATTCAAAAAACAAACGATGAGCTTACAGGTATCTTGATAGATAATGCTATGGAGTTAGTGGAGAAATACATACCTCCTCTACCTGTAAGTGCTAAAGTCAGTTCATTGCTTAATCTGCAGAACCAAGCATTACAATATGGTATCACGTCTATCAATGAAGCTGGAATTAATTATGATGATATTTTACTTTTAGATTCTTTACAAAAAGAAAATCAGTGGAAGCTAAGAGTTTTTGGTATGTTGACATTAAATGATGATAATATTAATAGAATATTAAAGCAAGGAATTTACAATAATAATAAAATAGTAGTACGTTCAGTAAAATTATATGCAGATGGTGCATTAGGTAGCAGAGGTGCCTATCTATTAGAACCCTATTCAGATGATAGCAATAATAGAGGGATTTTGCTATTAGATGAAGCTAGATTTGATTCTATTGCTCAATTATGTATCAAATATAACTATCAAATAGCTACACATGCTATTGGTGATGCAGCTGTCAGCACTATTATTAATTGGTATACTAAATATTTGAATCATAATAATGATCTACGTTGGCGTATAGAGCATTGTCAAATTTTAAATCCCAGTGATATTAGCAAATTTGTGCAATATAGAATAATACCATCTGTGCAACCGATACATGCCATAGAGGATATGCATTGGGCTCAGTCTAGACTTGGCGATAGAATAGCAAATGCTTATATTTATAAAGATTTATTTTTGCAAAATAATATGATAGCAATCGGTACAGACTTTCCTGTATCTCCTTTAAACCCATTTATTAATTTTTGTGCTGCTGTTTATAGACAAAATATTTCTGCTTATCCTCTAGAAGGATTTCAACCTGATCAAGCTCTTAATAAAGAAGTGGCATTGCGTGGTATGACTTATGATGGTGCTTATGCTAATTTTTCTGAAAATATTATTGGCAGTTTAGAGATAGGTAAAAAAGCAGACTTTGCTATCATAAATAATGACATTTTGAAGGCTACTCCTCAGGAGTTAGCAAATACATATTCCATAGCTACATTTATAGATGGAGAAATAGTTTTTTTGTTAAAGGGAAATAATATTATAAGATAATTTTCCTAAAGAAAAATAAAATATCTTTTATTTTTAGTAAACTTTTCTTGGTTTTAACTAGTTATTAGGTGTAATTATTTTTAAAAATTCAGTATATAAAATAACAAAATATCTATTCTATACCAGAGAAAAATTTCATAAATTGTACACGTTCAAAAGCAGCAGGGTTGTCAATATTTTTGTATGATAACTTACCAATAAAATCTTTAGTATTTTGGAAGTTTTTATCTTTCATCCATGTATCTATAGTTTCATTAATATCTTTGATCACTTGAGCACCTTTTTTGTATAATATGCTAGAAATAGCTACAGCTTTAGCACCAGAGAGCATAGCCTTTAAAGCACTTTCTCCATTTTGTATGCCTGTAGTAGCACATATATCTGCTTGTATCTCACCATATGTGAGAGCTATCCATCTAATCACCTCTTGTAGCTCTGCTGGACTGCTAAAAATATCACCTGCAGTCGTTCTCAGATTATTAATATCTATGTTTGGTTTATACATTCTATTAAACATTACTATACCTTTAGCACCTGATAATTCTAGAGAAAATGCAGTGTGTATAGGATTCGTTAAATGTTGTGTTATTTTCACAGCGATAGGTATTTTCACTTGTTTAGCTACAGATGTTACAATTTTTACATACATATTTTCTATTTCTTCAGCAGTCTGATGTTTAGATGTTGGCAAAATAAAAATATTCAGTTCTAGAGCATCTGCACCTGCTAGCTCTATTTCTTTAGCATAACTAGTCCACTCTTGATTAGTAACGCAGTTAATACTTGCTATCACTGGTATATTTACATTACTTTTAGCTTTTTTTATTAATTCTAAATAGTCTTGAGTAGATTTATCAGAAACGTATTCTCTAATGTAATCTTCTGTTTCAGGATAGGGAAATTGACCAGAATATTTTACTAAATTAGATACTTCATTTCTTATTTCTTCTTCAAATAAAGATTTTAAAACTACTGCACCTGCACCATTTGATTCGAATTCTTTAATTTTATCTATAGACTTTGTTAATCCGCAACTAGCCACTATTATAGGACTTGCGAGATCTATTCCCAAGTATTTTGTATCAATTTTTGACATATATTTTATGATTTTATTTAGTGCAAAAATAAAATATTTATTTTATTTATTTGAAAAATTTTTAAGTAATTTGCAATAAATTCATTTTGTTATGAAAATATTAAAGTTAAAAAAACAACTTATTATAACCATAGTAATTATTTTTTGTACTTGTTCATCTTTTGCACAGCAAACATATTATAATATTTCTCCTACTAGTATATACGATGAGATCACGGATTTATACAATAAAAAGCAATTTAGCTTATTAAAACAAGTGAGTGAAAACGTGCCAGACCAGTTATACTCCACTCAAGCAGATTTTGCATATTACAAAGCTTACAGTGCCTATAGACTACATAATAATGATGCCACCTCTCTTCTCATAAGATATATTGATGATTATCCATTACACGTTAATGTGAATATTGCTAAGTTTTTTATAGGTAATAATTATTTTTGGAGTAAAAATTATAAAAAAG
>LUZL01000009.1 GCA_001603615.1 Bacteroidales bacterium Bact_20
CCTCTACGTAAATCGAAACGATATGGATTGTCTGCGTCTTTTAAGTGTAATAATCTAGCTATGCTCTCATCGCCAATTAGATCTACAGATGATGAAGTTATCTTGTCTTTAGCTGCATATTTGCCTGCCAATATACCACGAGATTCAGATACTGGTACTGGGAATATAGTTACGAATTCTAAAGCTATTTTGATATCATTATTGCAATAATCTTTTATTTGATTCCAAATATAATAAGTGCAAGCTCCTAAAGGACGATAAAATTTAAAAATTTCTTTTATTTGTTTATCAGTGAGTCCGCTATCTTTGAGAAAAGCTTCATTTTTATCCCTTTCATCATAAATATTCATGGCCAGTATCATAGGATCTTCAAAAGTTTGACTTTCTATTTCAGTAATTTGACCATAGCGACCTAATTTATCAATACTATTAAATTTAAAAGTAAATCGCTGATTGCCTGGTTGACTAATAAATTCACGATATTTAGAGCTGAGAAAATCAACAAAAAATGTTTTACCATTACCTGGTTCACCGATGAGGACAAATGCCATCTCGGCAGAGCTACCTCCCTCTGCAGCGTCTTTTACAAAAGAAGCAAAGCTATTTATCTCCTCATACATACCTACGATATGCTTTTTACCCTCACGAAAAATTTTAAAATCATAGGTAGGGGTACCATTGACTATTACTTTTTCTATTTTGGATGGATCACCAAAGATCATCCTGCTAATAGACTGGAAAACATTTTCAAATTTACGTTCTCCTTTTGCTATTTTGGAAATATGCTCTTGCAGGGTCATAAAATAATTTTTCTATAAAGTTATATAATTTTTTTAAAATAAAGTTAAAAAATAGGTTATATTAGAGAAATTATAGAAAAAATAATTTTTTTTGTCCTAAAAACATTATATATCTGAATTTACTGAAACTAAAAATTCAAACAAGATATCTTTTTGCTTGATAATAAGTGTATAATATTTTTAAAAAATTTTCTAAAAAACATTAAAAAATATTAATGAATGAAGGTTTTTTTTTACTTTTGTAAACTTAAAAAAAAAACAAATGAAATTATTGAAGAAATTAAATTTTTTAATTTCTGGATATTGGAGATCTGTAATATTATATTTTGGCTATAATCTACTAACAGCTTTTTTTTCATTATTTTCAATAGCTATGATAATTCCTTTTTTGAGGATACTTTTTGGCATGGACACTACAGTTGTAGATCCAGGACCTTTTCAATTAAATGCAGCATCTATACAAGTCCATGTAAATTATTTTTTTGGAAATTTATTAACTCAATTTGGTTCCATACAGACTCTAGGCATTGTGATATTCTTTGTTTTTTTAATGATTTTATTTAAAAATTTATTTTCTTATTCTGCTATACATGTAATTACTACTTTGAGGTTTGGCGTTGTAGAAAAATTGAGGAATTTGATTTATGACAAGATATTACGTCTACCTCTTAACTATTTCAAAAACAAAGAGCAGGGAGATATAATGACCTACATTATTAGTGACACTCAAGAGATAGAACTTTCTTTAATATCTTCATTGCAGTTTTTATTTCGTGATCCTATAACAGTATTGGTATTTTTGCTATCTTTATTTATTCTAAATTATAAATTGACAATTTTAATACTTTTGATGCTCCCGTTTATTGTTATTGTTTTAGGAAGATTAGGACGAACCTTACGAAAAAAATCTATTCGTAGTCAGAGACAGCTTGGTTTATTAATGGCTATTATAAATGAAACAATTGATGGACTCAGAGTAATAAAAGCATTTGTAGCAGAGGAATTTATGAGAAAAAAAATGCAGAGAGTCAATAAATCTATTACTAAATTAAATTCTAAAATTTTTCGTCGTCGTAGTCTCAGCGGTCCACTCACAGAAACTCTTTCTGTCATAGCGATATTGGTAATATTATATGTAGGCTCTATAATTGTTCTAAAAGATCAAGCTAGTTTTGCTCCAGAGACTTTCATTGCGTATATTCTTATTTTCACTCAATTGATTCCACCTGCTAAAAATATTTCTTCAGGGTGGTATGGTGTACAGAAAGGGTTAGCTTCATTAGATAGAATAGAGGAGATACTCAATTATCCTGAAACTCTTGTAGATGACAAAGATGCAATAGAAAAAAGTACTTTTGATAAAGAAATAAGCTATAATAATGTTTCTTTTTACTATAATCCAGGTCAATATGTTCTAAAAAATATTAATTTACAAATAAATAAAGGACAGACTATAGCTATTGTAGGACCCAGTGGTTCAGGCAAGAGCACTTTAGTAGATTTATTACCTAGATTTTATGATGTTATTGAGGGTAGTATAACTATTGATGGTATAGATATTAGAAAAATCAAATTAAATTCTTTGCACAGACTATTTGCTATTGTAAATCAAGATCCTATACTTTTCAATGATAGCATCTACAATAATATTATTTTTGGTAGGCCAGATGCTACCTATGATGAGGTAGTACAAGCAGCTAAAATAGCTAATGCTTATGATTTTATTATGGAGAGTAAATGGGGCTTTGATACTAATATAGGAGAAAAAGGATCAAAACTTAGTGGTGGACAACGACAAAGGCTAAGCATAGCAAGAGCTGTATTGACAAATGCACCTATACTTATATTTGATGAGGCTACTAGTTCATTAGATAGTGAAAGTGAGAAACTTGTGCAGGATGCTATTAATAATTTGATAGAAAATAAAACTGCTATTGTTATTGCTCATAGATTATCTACTGTCGTTAAAGCTGATAAAATAATTGTGTTAAAAGATGGGGAAATTATTGAAAGCGGTTCTCATAAAGAATTAATAGACAAGCCTAATGGCTTCTACAAGTATCTATTTGATTATCAGAAATTTGACTAAAAATATTCAAGGGCATTTGCATCTATATTTTTATAAGATGGAATAAATTCTCTCAAAATCTTTTTGCTCTCCCTTGCTATTTAAAACTAATTTATTTTTACTAATTTTGAAAATATTAAAAAAAACTAAAGTTATGAATTGGAAAAATATTTCTATCATTTTAATTTGTTTATTTCTAATTTTTATGAGTTCTTGCTCTATTTTTCAAAAAAAGAATACACCTGAATATGTATCTAAACAATTTTTAACAAATTTTCAAAAATTAGATTTCGACGAAGCCTCTAAATATGGTACTGAAAATACAAAAATGATGATAGCTTTTTTTAAAAATATCATAGGAATGATGCCAGCAGATAAACGTGATAGCTTGCAAATACCAAAGGCTGATGTTGAAATTAAAAAATGTATTGTTTATGGAAATACTGCTAAATGTCCGTACATTGCTAATGACAAATTGGATACGTTAGATCTGCTAAAAGTAGATGGTAAATGGTTAGTAGATTTGAAAAAAGAAAATAAAAAATCATAAAATGAATAATCATTAACTCACAAAGAGATTTTTATTTGCATATTTTTTAGTATAGCTAAAACAGAAAGCTTTTTATAAAAAAGAATATTATTTTAATAACTTAATTTAGAAAAATATTATTTGCTATACGTTTATTACAATTATAATAATTTATCAATTTGTTTACAGATATCAGCAAATACTTCATTCACATCTCTATCACCGTATATTTCTACGATATTTTTATTAGTTTTTTGATAATAATCTATAATAGGTAAGGTATATTGATAAAAAAATTGCAATCTATTAATTATGGTATCTTCATTATCATCTGCTCTGCCCTCTTTTAGAGCTCTATACTTTAACCGATTTTTTATAATAGATTCTGAAATATTTAGTTTGATTACTAGATCAATTTTTAAATTATTATTAATTAACTCTTTGTCTAGTGTCTCTGCTTGATGTAAGGTTCTAGGATAACCGTCAAAAATTATTCCTTTTGCATTTAAGTTATTTTTAATAAACTCTTTAACAATATCTTCTATTATTTCATCAGATACTAAAGCTCCGGAGTTTACTATGGTTTCTATTTTTTTGCCTAAAGGAGTTTGTTTTTTTATCTCTTCTCTCAATAGATCGCCAGTAGAGAAATGTATAAATCCGTATTTTTCTTTTATTTTTTGTGCTTGTGTGCCCTTGCCACTACCGAGAGGACCAAAGATTACAATATTTATCATAATGGTTTTAATTTATAAATATCTAATAAATTTCTTCCAAGACCATTGTAGTCTAATCCATAACCTACTACAAAGTCATTAGCAATATCAAATCCTATGTAGTTTATTTCTATTTCATTTTTAAATTTAAAAACGTCTGGTTTGAAAAGTAAAGTAGCTATTGAAATCTTTTTGGGAGAATATGTTGATAGATCATTCAGTAGGCTTTTGATTGTCAATCCTGTGTCTATAATATCTTCTAATACAACAATATTTCTATTTTCTAGAGAAGCTTTTATACTATTAGTTGTGAGAGATACATTTCCAGAGCTTGTAGTGCCCACATAGGAACTAATTTTTAAAAAATCTACTTCGCAGTTATATGGGAAACGTTTAATTATTTCACTAGTGAACAAAAAAGCACCATTTAAGACTGAGATAAATACTGGTGTTGTATCTCCTATATCGTTTACTATTTCTTGGCTTAAAACATCTATTCTTTTTTCTATCTCATTTTGAGGGATATATATCTCAAAAGTTTTGTCATTTAATTGCACAGTTTTCATAAAAGAAATTTTATTATTTATTAAAAAAATTTTTTGATAAAATTAATCATTTTATTAGTATTGAAAATTACTTTATATAAATAATTTTTTGATAAATAGGGAATAGGATATTAAATAATTATGAGGATTATTAATTATCTTTTTCTTGCATTTGCTTGTTGTTGTTTAGCTAATTCTTCCATTCTTTGTTGCCAAGAGGATTTTTTAACAGGTTTTTTCCAATTTTCTACTAATTTAGCTCTGATTTTTTCTTCATTTACAAATAATCTGAAAGCATATGTTTGTAAAATAGAAATCACATTAAATAAGAAATAGTAATAGCTGAGAGCTGCAGAATAATTATTAAATATACCAAGGAATAAAATAGGCATACCATACATCATTAATTTCATGCCTGGCATAGTATTATTTGTAGGAGTAAGTTTATTATTTAAATAAGTATAAAACAATGTAGATATAGCCATCAAAAGAGCAAATAAACTGACATGATCTCCATAAAGAGGGATATTAAATCCTAATTTTAATATAGAATCTGATGCAGATAAATCACTAGCCCATAAGAATGCTTGATGTCTAAGCTCTATAGCTGAGGGGAAAAACCTAAACATAGCGATAAGTATTGGAAACTGTAGCAATACTGGCCAGCAGCCACCAGCAGGATTTATTTTAGATTTTCTATAAAGCTGCATAGTCTCCTGCTGCTTTTTCATTGCATCCTCTGGCTTTGGGTATTTTTCATTTATTTTAGTTATCTCTGGCTTGAGTGCTCGCATTTTTGCACTACTCATATAGGTTTGATAAGTGAATGGTAATAATACGATTTTTAGTAGTATAGTTAATATTAAGATTATGAGTCCATAATTTAATCCATATTTCTCTAACCAATTGAATACTGGGATTACTAAAAATCTATTAACCCATGCTATAGGTGCAAATCCCCATCCAAGTGGGATTTGTCTTTCTAGTCTAATTTTATAATCTCTTAAAATATTATATTTTAAAGGTCCAGTAAAAATTTTAAAATGAACAGGTTTGTCACTACGATGTTCTATTGTCATAGCCACAGACATATTTCTTAGATATCTACTAGTATCATCAGGGTTAAAAGACTTGGTCTCTAACCGAGCAGCACTGAAGTAGTCTTCAGCATTTATAAGTGTATGTGTAAAAAATTGTTGTTTTAGTCCTATCCACTTAACTCTAAAATTTAATGTTTCTTGCTGATCTTTTGCTTTTAAGTGAGTGACTTTGTTATCTCCATCCATGTAGCAAATCGTAGTATTTGTCGTCTCTATTTTTTTATCATTTTCTTGTTTTATCATATTATTTGCCCAAGAGAATGTAAGTATATCTAATGGTAAAACACCAATTTTATCTGGGTTCACAAAAGATAGCTTATAGTCTATCATGTATTCATCATTGGGGATAGCGTATTCTACGCGTACACCTCCTAAAATATCATTGGTAGAAGTATCTATAGCATTTGCTTGGAAAGTAACAAAAGTAGTATCACCGATTTTTGTAATTTGAGGTTCAAAAAATAAACTTTTAGTTTCTAGAAATCTATCAAATGCTCTGAAAACAAAAGAAAACTCATAGTCATTTGTATCTAATAGCTGAACGGGATTATTTTTATAGTCCTTGAAATTTTTTAATTCTACACTATGTAATACAGCCCCTTTGCAAGAAAAAGAAATATTAGCTACATCGTTTGATATCGTTATAATGCTATCAGCACTAGTGTATGATTGTTGAAAAAAAGTATATGCTTCTGGTACTTTTACATTATTTAATTTAGTTGTAGCAGTTATTTGTTCTGCTATAGATGTATCATTAATAACTACTTTAGTAGTATCTTGAATGCTTTGATCTGCTAATATTGCTGAATCTCTTTTATGTTGCTCTACTAATCTGAGGCTATCTTGTATTTTTCTTTGCTTTTCTACCTCTTCTTTAGAGGGTGAAATATAAAACATATAGCCTACTAAAAGTGCAAAAAGTAATAAAAATCCGATTACTTGACTTCTCTCCATATCTTTTTGATCTGATAAATATTTAATTAATTTGCAAAAATAAAAGTATTTATTTAATAGAGCAAATTTTGATTAAAATTTTACATATTAAAAAAGGGAGCAAGTCTTGCTCCCTTTTTTATAAATTATGTTTTTATGAAGTTTATTTTACTATAGTTAGTTCATTAATTAGATTAGTAGCACCTGCATATTTATCAATGATGAAAAGCACATATCTTATATCTACACTTATACATCTTTGTACACTTGTTTCGAATAAGATATCGCCACTCATACTTTCCCAATTTCCATCAAAAGCTAATCCTATAAGATTGCCTTGGGCATCTATGACACCACTACCGCTATTACCACCAGTAATGTCATTATTAGTAATAAAGCAAGTAATAATGTTACCATTTTTATCTGCATATTGGCCAAAATCTTTATTATTATATAACTCTTTTAATCTCTCAGGTACTATAAACTCATCATTAGTTGGGTCTTCTTTTTCTATCACACCATTTAGAGTAGTTACATAGTTGTAATGTACAGCATCAGCAGGATAATAATCTTGTACGGTACCATAGGTCATTCTCATTGTACTATTAGCATCTGGGTAAAAAGCTTTATCTGGCATCATTTCTAATAATCCAGCAATATATTTGCGATACCCTTCGCTTTGCATATCTTCAGCTTTTGAAATCTCTTGCCACATACTACGTAAACTAGATAGTGTACTTCTAGTAATTTGAAATCCTAAATCATTTTCTAAAGTTTTTAAATTAGGATTTTGTAAAAAGTTGTTAAATCTTGTTTGATCTACTAGAATACTTTTATTGTAAATATCATCAGCCCATTTTTTAAGATCACCTTTATATTTTTTTTCTAAAGTATTTATAGCACTTATTTGTTGGTCTTTAGGAACATCTTTTAGATACATTTCAAACATCGCTATGAAAATATCTTTATCTACTGTAGGGTTATAATCTTTGAAGTGTTTTTCGGCATTTTCATTTAAATTTTTTGCAATCAATTTAGCATTTGCTTCTATTTTGGCTTTATCGTCTTTGCTGGCAGTTTCCAAATTTTTTAGTACTGAATATAATTGTAAAAGATCAAAACCGAAATAAATGAATTCTGGACCTTGAAGTAGAGCTTCTTGCAAATAGGTCATTGTTTTATTATAATTTGCTAATAGATAGTATGAATTTTCAATTTCTTGAAGACAAGTACCATATTTTTGTTGTCTAGTAGCATCTTGTTGTACCCAGTTCATAAATTGATTTTCAAGTTCTTTTTTTCTATCATAAACATCCCATCTTTTCAGTCCTTTAGTTTGTCCGATGAAATATTTCCAATAGTTAGATGTCTGAGCATATTTAGATGAATATTGTAGTTTTATTTTTGGATCTTGATTCATATAAGATTTCATAATAGATAATTTTTTATCCCTTATATTAACAATTAAAGGATTATTTTGATTGATAGCTTGATCTACACCGTGAGAGGTTATATATCTATTAGTACTACCTGGGAACCCAAAAATCATTGCAAAATCATTTTTTTCAACACCTTTTATAGAAACAGGTAAATATTTTTTGGGGTTTAATGGAATATTATTTTTAGAATAATCAGCTGGAGAGCCGTCTGGAGCAGTATAAATACGGAAAATAGAAAAATCTCCAGTATGTCTAGGCCACATCCAGTTATCAGTATCACCACCAAATTTGCCAATAGCACTAGGTGGAGCTCCTACTAATCTGATATCTTTGTATGTTTCATAAACATGTAAATAATATTCATTACCCTCAAATACAGGTTTTACGACTACATCGTATTTGCCTTTTTCTGATGCTTCATTTTCTATTTCTTTTATTGCTTTGCTTATAGCTTTTTCTCTAGCACTTAAACTCATAGAATCATTAACATTTTTTAGTACTCTACTAGTAACGTCTTCTATTCTGACTACAAACGACATAGTCATTTCATCTATTGGTATCTCTTCTTCTAGTTTGGTTGCCCAGAAACCATTTGTTAAGTAATCATTCTCTAAAGTACTTACTTGCTGCACTGCATCATATCCACAGTGATGATTAGTAAAAACTAACCCTTGAGGTGAAACTACGACTCCAGAACAGAAAAAACCATTACTAGGTTTATATTGATCGGCACCTAATCCTACAATAGCATCTTTTATACTTGGATTAGTGTATGAGTAAACTTCGTTAGCTTTTAATTTGAGTCCTAATCTTACCATGTCTGGATAATTAAACTTCTCTATCCATATTGGTATCCACATACCCTCATCTGGCTTGCTTGGTGGATTTGCTGCAAAAACTATTTGTATTGCTAGTAATAATGTAATAATTGACACAAAAATTTTTTTCATATTTTGTTGTTTTTTGCAAAATTAGTAAATATTATTTTAAGTAATTGTTAGTAAAATCATCATTTAGATTAATATAATATAAATATATATTAACAATCATATTATTTTGCTCAATAATTATATAATGAAAATCTTTTGATTATTTTTTAATTTATAATTAATTTAGCTTATAAAAAATAATTGATTAATGTTTTTATGCAAAAAAATATGTGGAAATCATTAATTTTTATTGGAATAATACTTATTATAATAGGCGTTTTAGGTTATTATCTTGAAAAATTTAATTTTAAATTACCTGGTGATATTTTGATAAAAAAAGATAATTTTACCTTTTACTTTCCTATAGTTACTTGCATTTTATTAAGTATTATTCTCACGTTAATACTAAATATATTAAAAAAATAAAAGTTTTAATAATTATATTTTATTACAAGGGAGATACACATTTGCTTTAGAATAAATTATAAGATATATAATAATTTTTTTAAAATAATATTTAAAATTATTCTTATGTTTTTTCTGACATTTAGATAAAATATGCGAAATACAGAGAGATAAATACTTTTTTATTATTTTTGTAGAAACTCTTTACTTAGCTATGTATATAGTCTTTTTTATTTTTTTTGTATATCTTTTATTAATTATTTGTTTTAGTTTCATTTTTTTCTTTGTTAAAAATCATAAAAATAATTTGTTAATAATTGATTACACGGTAGTAATACCTGTAAAAAATGAGGTTGATAATATTATTCATTGCATTAATTCAATATTGACTCAAAAAAATTTACCTAAAAAAATCATCATTGTAGATGATCATAGCTCCGATGATACTTACAAAGTAATTCAAGAGAATTTTTTAAACTCAGAATTAATAAAATATATTAGATTAGATAACCAAGAATCAAGCAAAAAAACAGCAATTAAAAAAGGACTTTTATCATGTGATACTGATTGGGTGATGATTACTGATGCAGATTGTGTATGGCATAAAAGTTTTAGTGAAAGTTTTAATTTTGACAATGATAAAAGGCTAATTTCTTTTCCAGTGGTTTATGCTAATGCATCTAGTTTTATTTCTAAAGTCTTTCAAGTGGAATTGCTTTTGATAAATAGTGTGGGGTGGGTTAGTATGTTATTAAAAAAGCCCTTTTTGATTTCTGGAGCAGGCATGATGTTTAAAAAGTATGATTATTTAGAGTTTTGCGAAACCATTACTACTCCTACTACACATGGTGATGATATGTTTTTTTTAGAATTTATTAAAAAAAAATATGGTAATGATACTATACAAATCAATTTGTCACCTAGATCATTAGTATTTACAAAACCACCTAAAGACGTTAAGGAATATGTACATCAGAGAGCACGATGGTCTTCTAAGACACCATATTATCAAAATTTTATTTCTTGGTTTTGGGCAATTTTAACATCTCTAATTCAGTTTAGTATACCACTAGCTTTATTATTTAACATTAAAATTGGTATTTTATTATTATCTACCAAGCTATTGGCAGAGTTATTTTTATATTCATCTGCTGTCAAATTTTTTAAAATATCATATCATTTGTTGGCTTGTATTTTTTTTAGTATGTTTTCATGGATTTTCTTTATTATGATATTATACAGATGGGTATCTGGATTTGAATGGAAGAAAAATTGAAATATTCTATTTCATTAAGTCGTGCTTTTTTTCTAATTTTGCAATAAATAATTTTAAAATCATTATGAAAAAACTGTTTAGCATAGTCATTTTCACCATTGTAATTACAACATTTTTATTTTCACAAAATAATTTTTATACATTTGGTGTAGCCTTTTATAATTTAGAAAATCTATTTGATACTATAGACGATCCACATAAAAATGATGAAGAATTTTTGCCTACAGGGGTGAAAAAATGGAATAGTGAGAAATATAATAAAAAATTAGATAATATTGCTTATGTAATAGATCAATTAAATAAAACGGTTGGTGATAAAGGCATTGCTTTTATGGGAGTTAGCGAAGTAGAGAATGTACATGTTTTAAAAGATTTAGTAAAAAGAGAAGCTATTGCTAAATATAAATATGTACCAATCGTAATAGAAGGACCAGATCGTAGAGGAGTAGATGTGGGGTTTTTATTTAGGCCAGACTGTTTTAGACTTTTAAAAGCTGAAGCCAAGAATTTGTATATTCCAGAGAATCCCGATTTCAAAACGCGTAATCAATTAGTAATTAAAGGATTACTTTTTGATACTGATACAGTTTTTGTAATTGTAAATCACTGGCCAAGTCGTGTAGGTGGAGAAAAACGTTCAGCTCCTATGAGAGCTGCTGCTGCTCAGCGATGTAGAGCTACTGTAGATTCTATTTTAGCTATCAATGCTGATGCTCAAATTTTTATCATGGGAGATTTCAATGACACACCTACAAATTCTAGTATTTTAAAAATCTTAAAAGCAGCTCCCACCATAGAAGAAGCTAAAGAAACTAATCTTTTTAATCCTTATTATTTCTTACAAGTAAGAAAAGGCATGGGGTCTAACGCTTATAATGATGTATGGAGTTTTCTCGATCAAATTATTATTACTTATAATATCGCTACTAGTAAAAATAATATTAAATATAAAGGTGCTTTTGTTTTCAATGAGCCATTTTTATTACAAACAGAAGGTAATTTCGCTGGATATCCTTTGAGAACATTTGTAGGTAATAATTTTATGGGAGGCTACAGTGATCATTTACCTGTATATTTATTATTAGAATACAAAAAATAATAAAAAATGAATGCTTTAGAAGTAATATT
>LUZL01000010.1 GCA_001603615.1 Bacteroidales bacterium Bact_20
AAAGTATCTATTTCAGATATTCTATGTAATAATAAAGGTAAACTTGTTCCAGATTGATACCAGTTCCCCAAAATACTATCATCATTAATTATTTTGCCACTATATTTGGCTGCAAAGTTGCTAATGTTAATATTAATGCTGTCATTTGATATATAAACTTTATTAATTTTTAATCTGATTATCATCTGTTGTGGAACTGTTAAGTAAGCAACGTAAGTATTTTTTGAAGGATCATTAGAAATATAAAATTGTAAGTCTATTTTTTGCAATTCATTTTTTAATTGTCCTTGCCAATAACCTTGCAATGTTTGTGCTGATAGTGTAAGGTTTAGCAATATAATTACAGTAAATATAATATTTTTCATTTCTTAAATACTAGTTTTTTTATAATTATTTTCTAATAAGCTATAGAGTATTCTGACGAGATTATCACATTCATTTAATATATTATAAACTAATATAGTAGCTCTACGTGGCATTTTAATATTTGTGTCATCAGATAGAGAGATAGCTATTAGATTTCGTCTTACTTGCACTATTTCCATTTCTAAAAGATGTATTATGTCGTTATTTAATTCTTTATTTTCATCTATTACTATTTCACTTATGTTATCCACAATATCAAAAATCTGTTTTAATTGTTCTAATTGAAATTCTGTCAATGGTTTATGTCTATTTTGTAAATGTAAAAAAGTAGGATTTAGGATATAATAGATAATATCTAAAATTTGGTCTAAATATTCTATTTTAGATAAAAAATATTGATATTCATCAGTATTGAGACCTTTAATATTAGCAAGTAAATCTGGTAAAAGGATTTTAAAATTAGAAACATCAGTTTTAATTTTTTCATAATTTTTTAGAGTATCTTTTAATAAAGAAATTTTTTCTTTTTTCAGAGCTTCTATCATAATAGAAGTAGATTCTTTTAATAAAGTAAAAACTGCTTTTTCGCAAATATATACTTGAGAATTAATTTGAGATTTAGAATTTATATCAGAAATAGAATCAGCATCTTTAAGTTTATTAGCTACTTGTCTGTGTTTACGGTTAGAATTTATCCATACGAAAACAGAGATGCCAATGATAATAATAACGCCGACAAAACCAGTAGCAAAAGCGAATAATCCTAACAAACCGGAGAATAAAAAGGCTAGAAACGCCGTCAAAAACCAACCACCTATTACTGTAACTACTCCTGATACTCTATAAACTGCTGTATCTCTACCCCAAGCCTTATCAGCAAAAGCTGAACCCATAGCAACGATAAATGTAACATAAGTAGTAGATAAGGGTAACTTAAGAGATGTACCAAAAGCTATCAATGAACTGGAAACCAACAAATTTACAGAAGCTCTCACCTTATCAAAAGCAATATTTTTATCTTCCATATTCTGAATATCAAATCTACTATTGAGCCAATTTGATAATTTAGTTTGCCTTTTTACAGAAAACAGTTTACCTACTCTATATCCAAAATCTACTAGCATCCTACCAATAGGATTCACATTAAATCTTTCTATTCTATTTTCAGATTGCTGACTCAACCTAACAGATGTTTCTACTACAGTTTTTAACTTTTTATTTCTATATAATACTACAGACATTATTAACCCAGCAATTAATAAATATATTAATGAGCTTCTATTGGGATCATTTAAGAGTGCTTCCATAGTTAAACTGTCAGGATGAGCACCTGGAGTAGATGTAAATATCTGAAAAGAATCTAATCCAGCCAAAGGTATACCAATGAAATTAACTAAATCATTAGAAGCGAAAGCCATAGCTAAAGCAAATGTACCGTATAATATACTTACATTAAAGCTATTATATTTTTTTATTTTTTCTGCTAAAAATAAAATAATAAATGATATTATGCCAATTGCTATTAAAATAATTGTTAAATGATTTAATAACCAAGTATATTGATCAGCAGAAAGAAATGATAAATTTTTTATACCCTTTAAAAAAATAAAATACGTTATTACAATGATACAAATAGAATTAAACAATGAACGTATATAGATGCTTGTTTGCAAATAATTATAAGAAAATATAATTCTTGTAATCCACTGTATTATGTATCCAAAAATAAAAGCAAATACTATAGATAAAAATATTCCAGTTATGATAGTAAGAGTACTAGAAATATTTATGAAAGTATTGACTTCATTAAACGCCATACCTTCTCTAATAATAAAAGCTAAAGCTACCCCAAAAGCAGCTCCTAAAAGATTAAAAACCATTGACACAGTAGTAGATGTAGGAAGACCATATGCATTGAAAATATTTAATAAAATAATATCTGACATCATAGCTACTACAAACACTATCATTACTTGATTAAAAGTAAACATCTGGGGATTAAAAATTCCTTTCCTAGCGATACCCATCATTTGTCCTCCAAATATAGCACCAATTAACAAACCAGCTATTGCAATAAATAATAAATATTTATATTTCACTACTTTAGTACCATATGCAGGACCTAAAAAATTGACTGAATCGTTAGCTACACCAACTGTTAAATCAAGTATTGCTGTTATTAATAATACTATTACTAAAAATAAATAATACCATTCCATATATTAAATATTATTGTTTCTAAATTTTAAATTTTTTTGTATAAAAAAATTACTAATAAACTCAGTAAATTTCATAAATATTCATTAAAAGGATATCAACAAACTCCTTCTTATAGAATCTATATTTTGATTATAATTATAGTTATATAAAGCACTTTCCCATTCTCCATACATAGCATTAGGTAGTACGATATAAATAGTGCCAAAAGAGTCTTTTTGCTCTAATGCAGCTTGATGTCTGTAATCCATAGAAGTTTTTAAATAGGAATCATTGAAATCTGCTAAATTATCTCCTATGTACAAAATCACATTATAGTTTTCTCTCACTTTATTACGTCTGATTTCTTTGCTCGATATGCTATCTTTGGTCATCACATGTAATGAATCTGCAAAAGGGAAATCATATTTTTTTAAATTTTCTATTGTTGCATGTTTTTCGTTAGTACCTCTATTAGTAATATAAAAAATAGTTATTCCTTTAGAAGCAGCATAATTAAAAAAATCTTGTGCTCCTGGTATAGGCTTAGCATTAGCTAATGATGTCCATTCTTCCCATTTATCAGGGAAAATATATTTTTTGATAACTAAGGAAGCTTCATAGGGGCTATTATCTAGTACAGTCTCGTCTATATCTGTGATAATGGCTAAATTTTTAGCTTTGGGATTAGCTTTAATTTTTTCGTCTATAATTTGCTTAGCAAGATTATAACTTTGATAGCACAAGGCTTCGTATTCTGCAGCTCTCTGGTGATACAAAATAGACATTATCAAATGATCATTATTTGTTTGTTTTGATGGTGTATTTGCTTGTTTACAGGACACCATAATCATAAAGCTAGCCATTGCTATTATCAAAAAAATTTGATTTTTTTTCATATCGTAAAAATTTTGAGGTAAAATTATTAAAATATAATTAATCATTAATGTTAAATTAATGTTAAATTTTTATTGTCAAAATCCAAATAAAAGATTTAGATTTACTATGGCTTTGATATGAATAGCACATCATTTTATATAAGGTCTATTTGTCTTAGATTATATTAAAAATAATCAAAAAATTATTTAAAAGCACTAAAGCTATAACAATATACATCAGAGAACCTATGAATGTAAAATAAAAAATTGTCTTTTTTTTCTTTTTAGTTTTATAATATGAATAATATGAATAATTATTTTTATCTTTCTTAAAAACTTTAAATAGCCAAGAAATTAGCCAAATAATAAACCACAATATAAAGGGTCCAGAAAGTATGGTATAGATACCAAGTGCTTTCACTCCAGGAATATAAGAATCAAGAACTTTTATTTTTTCAGGGAAATTTTCATTTATATTAATACAAATATGATTAAAAATATTGTATTTAGTAAAGCTATTGCCATGATTATCTATATATAAATATTGAAAATCATTGGTCAAAAGTAAAATACTATCTTTATTAAGGGGAATGTATGAGGATATATCAGTAGTGTCTGGTATAAAAAATAAAATATTTTTATAGGTTGTATCATCTAAATGATAAAAATATATTTTATCATTTTTCCATTCTTTCTTTAAACTCAAAACTGTCTCATTAACGTCATATCTCACAAAATAGAGATACATACTATCATCTACTAGACTCCAAATAATATTTTTATTTACATTAATAGTATTTTTAATAGGAGTGGAAAAATTAACATATGAGAAAACTCCCGTGTTGTATAATAAATGAGCACTAGGCAAATAATGAAAATAAAAATATGGTAAGCTAGCAATAGGAGTATGATAAGGATATGGTAGAATATCATAAAAAAATGGTAAAGCTACATTCTCCTGAAATCTTATAATATTCAAATATTTAGTTGTATCGTAACGTCTCCAATAATTTTGCTGTTCGCTGTATAGTGCTTTGCATAAAAAATGCCAATTATTCCTTTTGATATAAGCTAGAGTAGGTACAGAAAAAGATTGATAAAATATAGGAAATCTCACCAATCTGACATCTGATAATGTATCAGAAAAAGTATAAATTATAATATTATTTTTTACAGGATTTCTCACCGCTACTTCTGGTTTATTATTTTTTAGCCCAAAACCTATTACTTGATTCAGATTTAGTAAAATACTATCGTAATAAATAGAAAAATCATTTTTAAATTTTATCAAAGAGGATAAACTATCATTGTAAGACATCCAAAAATATTCAGTTTCATTTTTGGCATAGCCAATGAGTTTATTATAGTTAGCTGGCAAAGAGAAAAAATTAATACTCTTATCTAATAATGATATTTGAAAAGAATGGGATAATGCTTTTTGATTATTATCTACACAAAATCCATAAATCTGATGTTTAGTAGAATCATAAAAGACTGGTGTAGATGGTGCAATTTTAATATTATCAAATTGTGAAGGTAATTTCCCTATTTTTTGAAAAGTAGATTGCTCATAATTAGATTTAAAATATACTAATAGAAACCATATAGCTACAAATAAAACTAATGAAAAAATATTGACAATTTTTTTAAACATTATCTCTATATTATATTTCAAATTCAAAAATTAAAATTTTATCCATCATTTAGATTTGTCTGGTGGAGTAGGTATATTAGGAATCTCTTTAGTATTTTGTAGCTCTTCCATTATCACCTCTATAGCTTTCAGTAGTTGATCATCTATACCCAAATATTCTCTATAAGGGTCATTATCTATTATTATATCAGGATCTACACCATAACCTTCTATAATCCATTTAGACTCGTCTATGCTATAGCTAGCAAATTCAGGTTTATTGAGATATGTTCCATCTACGAAAGGTAAAGAACCACGTATACCAACTACACCACCCCAAGATCTCACACCGATAGTTTTGCCAATATTATATTTTTTGAAACCATAAGGGAACAAATCACCATCACTAGCACTATATTGATTGAAAAGCAAAACTTTAGGACCGATCATGGTCTGTGCAGGTACAACACCTGGAATAAGAACATTTCTAGCCATAGTAGCACGTTGCGGCACTCTAAGGAGTCTTTCTAAAATCATTGGAGAAACATTACCACCACCATTGCCACGATCATCTATTATTAAAGCTTTTTTAGTTAATTGAGGATAAAAATACTTAACAAACTCATTTAATCCCTCTACACCCATATCAGGTATGTGAATATATCCTACCTGTCCATTTGTTTTTTCATTTACTAGTTTGATATTATTCTGCACCCAGTTATAGTAATATAGAGCAGACTCATCAGCTATAGGAACTACAATAACTTTACGAGCACCATCATAACTAGGTTTATTATTAATTAACATTTCTACCTGTTTATTAGCCTTATCTATCAAGAGCTTATAAATATCATCAACAGTATTGGTCTGTATATTATCTATGCTGATAATGTAGTCATTGACTTTAGCATTTACTTGTAATTCCTTTAGTGGACTACGAAGATCTCTACTCCAGTTAGCACCATCTAATATTTTATCTATTTTGAAGTAACCAGATTGAGAGTCTTTTGATAGTTCGGCACCTAATAGTCCAGTATAAATCTTATTAATAGTAGGTACATCACCTCCACCTACATATGCATGACCCACACTTAGCTCACCTATCATCTCTCCAATAATATAATTTAGATCATGCTTATTAGCTACATATGGCAAAAAGACTTCATATTTATTTTTAATTTTTTCCCAGTCTACACCATGCATATTGGGCACATAAAAGAAATCTCTCATCTGACGCCAAGCTTCATAAAAAATTTGTTGCCATTCAGCTTTTTTGTCTATCCATACTACCATTTCTTTGGTAGGAACTTTTTTATCAGGTTTCAGCTCTGCTACAGCAAAATCTAAAACATAATAATTGTCCTTACTTTTCAGTAAAATCTTTTTCTTATCTAGTGATAAAAGATAGGTATCAAATTCACCCAATTTAGTTTCTTTTTTTTCATTTAAATCAAATGCTAATAATTGAGTTTTTTCATCTTTGCTACCGCGTTTTTGATATAGTATTTTATCATTGGTAGCTTGTAGGTTCCAATAAGTAGATACCTCTATTGGTAAGCTAACGATGCGATCTTTTAACCCATCAGTATCTATTACAATTTTAACAGAAGTTTCTGCAGTTTCATCAATTTTTTCTTTATCTTTTTTCTTTTTATTATCTTTTTTGTCATCAGTAGTTTTTTTACTCAAATCTAAATCATCATTTTTAGGAGCTAATGGATTAGGAGTAGATTTATCAAGAATAGCTAAATATACTTTAGACATATCTTGGTAAGCATAATTCCACTCTACACGAGAATAAATGGGATTAAAATCTCTCTCAGAAACGAAATAAATATATTTGCCATCAGGGCTGAAATGAGGGTTACGAGAGTCATACCACATGTCTGTAAGGTCAAAAGTTTCATTAGTTTGTGTATCATAAATACGAATAATATTAAAATCATTTTTCTGTGGATCGCTGTAGGCTATATATCTACTATCAGGACTCCAAGTGAAATCTCCATATTCCCATACTTGACTTTTAGCTACTTCAGTAATTTTTTTCGTATCAATATCTACATAACGAAGGCGAAGTTTTTTATCACTAAATAATATTTTTTTGCTATCAGGAGACCAAAGCAATTCGAAATAATAAGTATCTGCATTTTTAGTAAGTTGAATAGGAGGCTCTGAACCGTCATGTTTTTGAATATAAATTTCAAACTCACCAGTTTTATCTGAAAGAAAAGCCAAATATTGGCCATCTGGTGACCATTCTACATTTCTCTCATGCACTCCAGAAGTTTTAGTTAGATTTCTGATGACACCCTCGGTAGCTGGTACACTAAAAATATCGCCACGAGCAGAGAACCCTAAACGTTCACCACCAGGACTTAAGGTGAAAGATGTGATATAATCTGAAGCATCTACTTTCACTGTCCTAGCTAAAGGTAAATCTTGATTTATAATAATAGAAACTTTATTTGCTTGTTTAGTTTTAGTATCAAATAAATAAATATAACCACCTTTTTCGAAAACTATTAATCCTTTTGCAGCTGAATGAGAAGGAAACTTGATATCATAATCATCAAAATTGGTAACCTTTTTAGTTTCTTTAGTTTTAGTATTATAAACAAACAAATTCATAGTACGATCTCTATCCGAGATAAAATATATCTCCTCATCTATCCACATAGGTATAATATCTTGAGCTTCATTATTAGTAATGTTAATGATTTCTTTAGTGTCAAAATCAAAAATTCTGATATCATCAGCCATGCCACCACGATAGTATTTCCATGTTCTAAACTCACGAAAAACTCTATTAAAAGCTAAAAGTTTCCCATCAGGAGAGTAGGAGCAAAATCCACCTGTAGAGAGTGGTAATTGAGTAGAAAGCCCACCATCAATAGATACCATAAATAGCTGACCTACAAAGTCATTAAAAGATTTTTTGCGACTGCGATAAATAATGTATTTACTATCAGGTGTCCATCCGATGACGATATTATTTGGTCCCATACGATCGCTAAGATCATCTCGATTGAGAGTAGCAGTATATGTTAATCTCTTAGGAGTACCACCATTAGCTGGCATTAAATACACTTCTGTATTACCATCATATTGTCCAGTAAATGCAATCCATTTACCATCAGGTGAAAATCTAGGAAAAATAGCATAACCATTACCTGTAGTTAATTGACGTGCTGTACCACCAAGCTTAGACACTGAATACATCTGACCAGCATAAGTAAAAACAATTTTGTCTCCATCAGTAGTAGGGAAACGTAGTAAACGTGCTTCTTGTTGTGAATAACTCATAGTAACAAAAATTAAATTTAATAATAAAAAAATTGAAATTTTTCTCATTTTTTTTGTTTACAAAGATAGAGAAAAATTGAAATTTAATAAAAAAAATGTATTTTAAATAGAAAAAAGAAAATATTTTAAATGTTATAAAATAAATATGTCAATGACATCAAATCAGAGTACCGCTGCCATGCCCGCCGATCCGACGCCGCCAAATTCAATATCCTCCCCGTATCTCTTATCACCTCCTCCGCTAGATACTTGCCTTGCACTACAAACCACATTATGTAATTTGTCAAATACTTCGTAGCTACACCATGAAACTTGAAATATATCCACCCTACAAAATCTTTTATCTTTTCATTAACTGTAGACACACTATATATACCTCGCTTCATCTTGTTTTTATTAGTTATTTCTTTATGTTTAATATGCTCTGCATTAGCCGTTTTAAAAGCTTTTTTATTACTACCACATATCACTGCATCGCTAGGTATTCTAGATTTTAGAAACTCCTCTACGTGGTTTGCCCTCACTCTATTATCTTCTAATTTTTTAAATAAAATATTTCCACTCCTATCAGTTGCAGCCAATACTGCTACTTTCTTTGGCTTTTTAATTTTAAATTTTTTTGTAGCAGTTTTTGCTATTTTCTCTATCTTAGCTCTTTTCTTTTTTCTTCCTTTCTCGGAATAATTCATAAGTAACTCCTCTAATTCAACTATGCCAAAGAAATTAACGTTATCTTCAAAAGATTGCAAAGCACACAATATTCTGTGTCTCCAGAAAAAACTAGTAGAGAGACATATACCGACCACCTTAGCACACTCTCTCAAGCTCATACCTGCAGACATGCATCTGATGTATTCAAGCATTTTGTCTTTGTTGTGAATGCCATACATAAAGGTACCAGTGGTAACTCTGAATTGTCTACCACAAACTTTGCAACGGTAGTTTTGTACTTCATTTTGTAAACCATTTTTAATAACATGGCTGCTATTACAATCTGGACACAATAGAGCTGTAGACATAGCTTTGAGCTCTTGATAGTCTACCACATCGGAACCATTTGCTACCATTTTATTATAGAGGTTATCATAGAATTCACGAGTACCTTCTTTGGTGAGGGAAAATACTTCGCTGGGATGTTCAACAATTTTTTTCATAAATCAAAAAATTTTGGCAAATATAATTATTTTTTATATTATATAAACTTTTTTTTACATAACATTTTAAATATTTTTTTAAGAGCGTTTTTACAAAAACGCTCTTACCCCTTTCCCCCCCTCTTTTTCAAATTCTTTTTATTAAATTATTGCCCCCCCTCTCTTAAAAATTATCTTACTTTAAAAATTAATATTACTACTTTACTATATTACTGCTTTTTTTAATGTTCTTCTTTTATTATATTATAGCTATTTATGTTTTTTTTTTAATCTTCATTTAATTATAAAAAATCTTATCATCATTTGTCAGCTAATTTATTTTTTTTACCTATGAAAAAATATAGTTTTATTTAATATTTATTAATCATAAATACTAATTAAATATTTTAATATATAAAATATATTATCATATGATATTTATCATTATAAATTTATATAAAAAAATAAATAAATAATAAAAATAAATATACTAATTTTGTAAAAATCATATTAATTTTGTTATTTAAAATTTAAAAAAAATAAGATTATGAAAAAAATTCCTATTTTTATATTAGCTTATATACTAATGACCATTAGTATATATTCGCAGAACATAGGCATATCTGATGTGGCTATCACTCCAGATGCCTCATCTATGCTAGAGGTGAGATCTACCAATAAAGGATTATTAATACCTAGGGTAGCACTCACAGGCACTACATCTGCTTCACCTAT
>LUZL01000011.1 GCA_001603615.1 Bacteroidales bacterium Bact_20
AAGTTTTAATGAAATAAAGAGTCAGTCTTCATTTTTATGTATTTATTTACAGAAAATAATGTAGATAACTCTGTTATTATTATTCCTATAATAAATATTGCTACAAAAAGAAAAATAAAATATTGTTGTGTAACTATACCATTTAATTCTGGTATTAGCCTATACAGCTCTCTTATTATGATTTCCAATCCTATTATAGCTATTATAGAAGATATTAATCCTAATATAAACGCATCTAACATAAATGGTTTTTGTATAAAACTTTTTTTAGCTCCGACCAATAGCATTGTTCTTATAGTGAATCTACGACTATAAATGGTAAGTCTTATGGTTAAACTTAAAAGAGTAATAGCTATTACTAAAATTATTATTGCTATTAATAGTGTGATTGTACTTAGAGTATTTTTATTTTTTTCTATTTCAGCTAATACATTTGCAGGATAATATACCTCATCTACTATGTTATTTTGATTTAGCTCTGTAGCTAGATTTTTTATAATTTGATCATTCAGATATTCAGCAGATATAGTTGCTTCTATGATAGATGGTAGTGGGATATTTTCCATTTGTAAGTTTTCTATTGATAAATCACCAAACTCAGCTTGTAAGTCTTCTATTATCTTAGTGGAGGAGATAAAAGTAACAGAAGAAAATTTTTCGTTTGATTCTAGACTATGCTGTAGTAATGAGATTTCTGCTTCACTAGCAGTAGGTTTTAGCATTATTTGTATAGTGAAATTTTCTTTCAATTTATCTTCTAATGATGTTCCATGTAAATAAATGATGCCAGCTATACCTAATAATATCAATACCAGACTAAGTGCTATAACTAATATTAAGTGAATACCTCTAAATCTCATAATTATATATTTTATATGCAAAAATAGATATTTTTAATTTGTTTTTTAATAAAAATTTATTGTTTTGTATTAATTTCAATTAAAAAAAAATAATAATATTTAGTAATTTCGTTAAAAAAATATGGCAGCATTAATCATAACAATAATTTTAACATTAGTTGTATCTTTTTTTTGTTCTTTAATGGAAGCATCTATTTTATCTGTTACTCCTAGCTATTCTGCTTATTTATCTGCTAATAAATCAGATGAGGGCAAAAAATTAGAAAAATTAAAAAAATCTATGGATAGGACTATAACTGGTATTTTAACATTAAATACTATTGCCAATACATTAGGTTCAGCTATTATAGGTATGTTGGCAGCAAATATATGGGGAAGTAGTGCTGCAGGTATTGTTGGTTTTGTAATGACTTTTCTTGTTCTTTATTTTTCAGAAATTATACCTAAAACAATTGGTACATATTATTGGAAAAGACTTTTAACGTGGCAAATTCCGTTACTACTATTTTTACGAAAAATTTCTTATCCATTTTATTTGTTATCTCAGGGGCTAATGAGATTAATAGTCCCTAAAACAGAATTTTCTCATACTATTGAAGAGATAAGAGCCTTAGCTCTCATAGGATATCAAAAAGGTGTCTTAGATAATGTGCAAACACAAGTAATAGATAATACTCTAAAACTGAGAGAATTACCAGTTCATGATATCATGACGCCTAGAACCGTAGCTGTGGTACTTGATGAGAATATGACTGTAGGTGAATTAATAAATCTTGAAGATTTTTTTAAATATTCTCGCATACCAGTTTATTCTGGAAATATAGATAATATCACTGGTTATGTCTTTAAAAATGATGTTCTCAATGCTTTAATTCATAAAACTGAAAATACTAAATTGAGTGAAATTAAAAGAAAAATTATCATTGTTTATGAATTTTTTAGTATTAAAAAGGCTATGGATGAAATGATAAAAAATAACGAGCAAATCTCTGTTGTAGTTGATGAATATGGCTCTTTTGTGGGTATCATAACTATTGAGGATATCGTAGAAACACTTCTTGGTATAGAAATAATAGATGAGGCAGACCAATATCATGACTTACAAGTGTATGCTAAAAAACTTTGGCAAATGAAAATGAATAAGTTAGGAATTTTTAAATCAGAAAATCTAAATAGTGAAAAAGATCAATAGAAATTTAGCTGCTGGCTTTGAAATATATTAAATTATGATATATAAAATTAAAATAGATAATCTCTCTATTTTTAACTTACAAAATAATTGTTTAGTTGATAAAATAAATTTAAATATTGTAGATAATAGCATCACAGCTATTATAGGGGAAAGTGGCAGTGGAAAAACTCTGACTGCTCATTCTATATTAGGTTTGTTACCAAAAACATTGAATATATCTCCACAAAGTCATATTTATTATAATTTAGATAATCAAGAAATAGATTTACTTAAAATAAATAAAAAACAGTGGAGAACATTGAGAAGTAAGAAAATTAGTATGATTTTTCAAAATCCAATGTCTTCTTTACATCCTTTAATAAAATGTGGAGAACAAATAGAAGAGGTACTAAAGGTACATACAAAGTACGCAACAAGAAAACGTAAAGAATTAGTTAAGGAGATTCTCAAGCAAGTAGGTTTCGACAATGCTGATAGGATTTACAATGCTTTTCCTCATCAACTATCAGGTGGAGAGCAGCAGCGAGTTATGATATCTATGGCAATGATCACAAATCCAGAAATATTAATTGCTGATGAACCTACTACAGCTCTAGATGCTCAAATACAATTAGAAATTATAAATCTAATAAAACACTTAAAAAATCAATTTCATTGTACCGTTTTGTTTATTTCTCATGATCTAACTCTAGTTCGTTCTTTTGCTGATTACATATATGTAATGAAAAATGGTAAAATCATTGAACATGGTTCTGTCAATGATATTTTTGATAATCCTACTAATGAATATACTCGCTTATTAATTCAATGCAAACCTACACTTAACTATACTCCACATAGATTGCCTACTCTCATGCAGTCAAATGATTTTAGTTTATTTGAAATAAAAACAAATCATAAAGAAATCAATAATGAGATAGTTTTAAATATAAAAAATTTGAACATAGTTCATCAAAATAAAACTATTTGGGGGCAAACTGTTTATAACCATATTTTAAAAAATATAAATTTTGATGTAAAAAATAATGAGTGTCTAGGCATTATAGGAGAATCTGGTAGTGGGAAAACAACCCTACTAAAAACTATTCTTGGCTTGATAAAACCTGATAGTGGCATCATAGAATATAAAAATAAAAAATTAGATATCTTAAATAATAGACCTAAAAGTTTATTAAAAAGTATTCAATGGGTTCAGCAAAATCCTTATACTTCTTTGCCTCCCAATATGACTATAGGTAAGCATTTCAATGCAATTTTAAAATTACATAATATCGGCAATACTTTTGAACAGCGTGATGATATTATTAAGAATACTTTAGCATTATGTCAAATGCCACTAGATATTATAAATCGTTATCCTCATCAGTTTAGTGGAGGACAATTACAGCGATTAGCAATAGCTCAGGCTTTATTAGTGAATCCAGAAATTATATTATTAGATGAACCGGTCTCATCATTAGATGTATCTATACAAGCAGCTATAATAAATTTACTTAATGACATTAAGGATACTAGGCAGATTACTTATATTTTTATTACTCACGATATTATGCTAGCAAATTATTTTTGTGATAGCATAATAGTTTTATATAAAGGTGAAATAGTAGAAAATGGTTTATCTAAAGATATTATTAGCAGACCTCAGCATAGCTATACTAAGTTATTAATCAATAGTTTTCAATAAGAAAATTTAGTTTATAATAATGATAGTGTAGGGGAGAGTGATGCAAAGAATTGTTAAAAAATATTTTCATAAAAAATAAATTTTAGAGAATAAAAAAAATATGTAATTTTGTAAAAAATTTGCCCAGGTGGCGGAATTGGTAGACGCGCTACTTTGAGGGGGTAGTGCCTGCAAGGGTGTGCAAGTTCGAGTCTTGTCCTGGGCATTTTTTTATTGCCCGGATGGCGGAATTGGTAGACGCGCTAGTTTCAGGGACTAGTACTGTCACAGGTGTGCAGGTTCGAGTCCTGTTCCGGGCATTAAATGAATTTAAAAAATAATTATTGTTTTTTGTTTTTAAAGTATTTTTTTAACATTACTTAAATAAATGTAACAAAAAAGATAATTCTACGTATATATAATTCCTATTTAAAAAATAATTTATGGAACCTAAAAAATTGATGCATTTTAATTTTGACTTACCTGATGAATTGATAGCAAGATATCCTGTAGAGGAGAGAGATGAGTGTAGATTAATGGTAATACACAAAAAAACAGGTGAAATTGAACATAAGATTTTCAAAAACATTACTGATTATTTTGATGATGGAGATGTAATGATAATTAATAATACTAAAGTTTTCCCAGCAAGGTTAATAGCAACTAAAGAACGTACTGGTGCTCAAATAGAAGTAATACTTCTTAGAGAATTAAATGAAGAGTTGAAATTATGGGATGTAATGGTAGAACCAGCTAGGAAAATTCGTATTGGCAATAAATTGTATTTTGGAGATAATGGTGAATTGATAGCTGAGGTGATAGATAATACGACTTCTAGGGGGCGAACTATTCGTTTCCTTACAGAGATGCCTCATGATAAATTTATAAAATTATTAAAAAGCTTAGGTGAACTTGCTGTACCAGTAGTATTAGATCGTGCAACTGAACCTATAGATACTGAGTATTTTCAAACAGTTTTTGCTAAAGTGGAAGGTTCTGTTTTGCCACCTGTTTCTGGGCTACATTTTACAGAGCTATTGATGAAAAGAATGAGAGTCAAAGGTATTGATTTCGCAGAAATAACTGTTCATATTGGATTAGGTGATTTACGAAAAATTGATGTTCAAGATTTAGCTAGACATAAGATAGATGCAGAAGAGTTTATTATTAATGATGAAGCATGTGAGATTGTTAATAAAGCTAAGAAAAATAAAAAGAAAATTTGTGTGGTTGGTAATTCTGTGATGAAAGCTGTAGAATCTTCTCATTCTATAGATGGATATCTAATGCCTGCTCACAGATGGACTTCTCTTTTTATTTATCCACCTTACGATTTTCATGTACCCGATGCTTTTTTGACAAATTTTAATATGCCTTATAGTATACCTTTGATGTCTGCAGCTACTTTTGCTGATTATGATCTTATAATGTCTGCTTATGAATTAGCAGTGAAAGAAAAATATCGTTTTCATGTATATGGTGATGCTATGTTAATAATTGATTAATATTTTTAGTTAATGGAAAATAATAAATATGCTATTATTTTGGCTGCAGGTAAAAGTAGACGAATGCATAGTAATATTCCTAAACCATTATTATCTGTTAATGGCAAAAGCCTTTTATGCTATAGTTTAGACTCTTTTATCGGAATAGTACCTATTTCTAATATTATTTTAGTAATAAATAGAGCTCATAAAGGAATATTTTTATTATTTTGGCATAAATATCCCGAGTATGACGGCATTAAGACAGTAGTAGGTGGTAAAGAGCGTTTCGATAGTGTAAAAAATGCTCTCGCTGCATTGCCAGATGATGGAATAGTAGCTATTCATGATGCAGCTAGACCTTATGTACCAAAAAAATTAATTAGAAAAGGTTATAAATTAGCTAAGGAAACTAATTCAGCCATTCCCTATCATAAAACTTATAATACTGTTAGAATAAAAGATGATGATAAAAATATTCTAATTGATAGAGATAATGTTATGTTAATTGATACTCCACAATTTTTTAATATATCTCTCCTCAAACAAGCATATGAACAAGATTATTGCGATAAATTTACCGATGATGCTAGTGTGTGGGAAAGCAAAAACCTACCACTAAGTTTTTTTGAAGGTACAAGACTAAATCTTAAAGTTACTTATCCTGAAGATTTAATTTTAATTTCTAATATTCTAGAAAATTTTTATTAATTTTGCAAATAAAATTTTTCCCATGCTAAAAATGTGTGGGAATGTTTTTTTTTTATAAATTATAAACTTATCATTATGGATGAAATAACATATTTAACCAAAGAAGGTTTTGAAAATTTTCAAGACAAGCTAAATAAATTAATACATGAGGAGAGACCACGTATAGCTCAAATGATAGCGGAAGCTAGAGAAAAAGGCGATTTATCAGAGAATGCTGAATATGATGCTGCTAAAGATGCACAGGCTCACCTAGAGTTAGAGATAGCTCAATTACAAAAACTTCTGTCAAATGTTAAAATAATTGATGAGACAGAGGTAGATAAATCTCAAGTGAGAATCTTAACTACTGTTACTATAAAAAATTTATCTAATAATCAAACAATTACCTATAAAATAGTTCCTGATAAAGAAGCTGACCTAAAGAAAAAACATTTAGCTGTAAATAGCCCTGTGGCTCAGGCTCTTATTGGTAAAAAAGTAAATGATATCGTCGACATTCAAGTACCCGCCGGCGTTATAAAGTATAAAATTTTAAAAATAGAATAGCTATGTCTAGTATTTTTACAAAAATTATTAATCGTGAAATCCCCGCATTTATAGTCGCCGAAGATGAAAATTATTTAGCTTTTTTAGACATTAATCCATTAGCTAAAGCTCATACTTTAGTTGTTCCTAAACAAGAAGTTAATTACATCTTTGATTTGGATGATGAAAGCTTAGCTGGATTATGGATTTTTGCTAAAAAAGTAGCTAAAGCTATAGATAAATACATGGAAGGTGAAGCTATCAGAACAGGCGTTGCTGTCGTGGGTTTAGAAGTACCTCATGCTCATATTCACCTTGTTCCTATCAAAAATGTTACAGATATAGATTTTTCTAGACCAAAATTAAAATTTAGTCCAGAAGAATTTCAAAATATTGCTGAGGGAATAAAAAAATTTGTAGTTTTATAATTGATTAATGGTTGTATACTAAACATTATAGCTATTATTTACTAATTTATTAAATGAGTTTTTTTATAAATAATTAAAATATTAAATGCATAAAGCCGGTTTTGTAAGTATTTTAGGTTATCCTAATGTAGGTAAATCTACCTTAGTAAATTCGTTAATTGGAGAAAATCTAATGCCAGTATCTCCTAAAGCTCAGACTACTCGCCAAAGGGTATTAGGTATATATAATGATGAAAACACTCAAATAGTTTTTTCTGATTTACCTGGTTGGTTAATAAAACCTCAATATGAGCTACACAAAGCTATGCTTCATGATATAGAATCTGCCTTTGAGGATGCAGATATCCTACTTTATATGCACGATCTATCAAATAAAAGAGACGACAATGAACTCATAGACATCGTAGCTAAATATTCACAACCTAAAATTATTGTTCTCAACAAAGCTGATTTAGTAGATGAAAAAACTTGCTCTATTAAAGAAAAGTTTTTTCAAGAAAAATTTTCTAATGTAGATATAATAGCTGTCTCAGCACTTACAGGTTATAATATTGATAAATTATTAGCTATTATTAAAAAACTTTTACCAGAGCATCCCCCATATTTTGATAAAGACATATTATCTGATAGATATCTTAGATATTTCGCATCAGAGATTATAAGAGAGCAAATTTATTATTTATACAAAGAAGAGATACCTTATGAAACTGAAGTAGTAATAAATAGCTTCAAAGAAGATCAGGATCCTATTTTCATAGAAGCAGAAATATGGGTAATGAGAGATTCTCAAAAAAATATTATTATCGGCAAAAAAGGAGAGATGATAAAGCAGCTAGGTACTAATGCTAGACTGAAATTAGAAAAATTATTAGATAAGCACGTTTTTTTACAATTATTTGTTAAAGTGCAACCTAACTGGCGTAATGATAAAAATACTCTAAAAAGACTAGGTTATAATATTTGAATTTATATTTATTCTAAAAATTTCTAACTATTATGCGCATAGGCAATAAAAATCCAATCTACATTGAGCAGGACTTTTCTACTTTCCAAAAATATTTAAGATATCACCTGGGAACTCACAGAGATATAAATTGTCTGATTTTAATGGATGCCTTAGTCAATGATAAATATTTAGAAGAGATAAATTTAATAACTAAATATTCTCATTTTAAGCATTTAGAAAATATTTCTTATAAAGCAAATGAAAATATTAAAACTATTAATGAAATAATTAACATTTGGAATATTTTAGATAAAAATAATTTTAATAAGAATGACCTAATAATATGTATCGGCGGTGGCACTATAAGTGATTTAGGAGGTTTCGCTGCGGCGACCTTCAAACGTGGTATGCACTTTATAAACATACCTACTACACTTTTGTCTATGGTAGATGCTGGTATAGGTGGTAAAAATGGCATTAATTTTAATAATAATAAAAACGAAATTGGCACTTATTATTTACCATTATTTTCTTTTATTTATACTGATTTTTTGAATACTTTATCTGAAATTGATATTTTAAGTGGTTATGGAGAATTAATGAAATATGGCCTGCTGATCAATAAAGAATCTGTAAATGAAGTTATAAACTCTGATCCTCTCAAAGTACCCCAAATACGACTTATCAAGAAATCTATTCAATACAAACATCACATTATTAATATAGATCCACTAGAAAAAAATAGACGCAAAATATTAAATTTAGGGCATACTTTAGGTCATGCTCTAGAATCATATCAATTATCACAAAATTTGCCAACACCTCACGGTATATGTGTAGCATGGGGTTTGCAATATTCTTTGAAATTTTCTGAAACAGTATTAAACTTTTCACCATATTGGTCACAGAAAGTCATAGATTGGTTACAAAAATGGTATGGTAAACCTCCCGTTATAGATTTTGATGAATTATTGAATTATTTAATTCATGATAAAAAAAATTTGGATGAAAAAATAAGTTTCATTCTATTATATGAAATTGGCAAACCTAAAATACATAAATTTGCTATCGAAGAGATGAGAATGCTATATAATTCTATCGTTTTATAATCTATTTTTTCATTAATTTTTCCGCTGCAAATTATTTACATCATTTTTTCATCATTTTGCCAATTTGAAGGATTTTCTTTAATATATTTACGAATGCGAGATAAATCATCAGTGTCGCGTATGATGTGTTCATAATAATTTTTTTGCCATAATAGTGTGTTAGGAGATTTGCGAATAATATTAATTTGTTTTGTTGTGGTGGATTTGAATGATCGAACAATTGTTGGTATTGAATTTTTCGTTGGTTTCCCAAATTTTTCAATTGTAGAGACACGTTGCAACGTGTCTCTACAAATATTATCATTAATTATTAAAATACCATGCAAATGATTTGGCATTATTATATATTTATCAATAATAATATTTGGACGTATAATACCGGTTTTTTCCCATTCATTTTTGACAATTTCACCATATTCATTTAATATCATTTCTCCATTTATTATTTTGCCAAACAAACAAGCACGATTATATGTAACAATGGTGATAAAATAAGCACCTGGTTGGGTATAATCGTAACCTTGCAATCGAGTAGATTCTACACGGTATTTATTTTTAAATAATGTCATAAAATTTTTTCAAAAAATTCTATATAGCAATTCATAAATTGCTTCTTAACGTACAAAATTATCCTTTATTTGTGAAAAATCATTATGCTCCCAACTGATAAAAACCTTTTCTATACCTTTAGCTAATTGAGAAATATTTGTAGCATGATGAGAATAATTATTTCCACACCATTCGCCAGCTGCTCCGTGCAGGCAGGTTGCTATTATACTAGCATCTATAGGAGAATAATGCTGTGCTAATAAACCAGTCAAAAGTCCTGATAGTATATCACCGCTGCCCCCTTTAGACAATGTGTCATCACCAGTTATGTTTATAAAAATTTGACCATCTCCATTTATGATTTTTGAGTTATGCTCTTTGAGTATTATGGTACATTTGTATTGTTTACAAAATTCCTTTACCATATCTAATTTTTCAAAATCATCGTTCCATTGTCCTATCAGTCTCTTCAATTCACCAGGATGAGGAGTAAGAATGAAATTATTATTTAAGAATTCATACCAATTTTTATGTTTGCTTAGAATATTTATAGCGTCAGCATCTAATACAGTAGGAGTTTCACAATTAATCATATAATCTAGCAATGCATTTGCAGTGAAATCATCAGTACCTATACCTGGACCTATACAAGCAGCATCATAATTATTCATAAAAGATAGATCTTCTATAATTGCTGTATCTATAGGTATAGTGAGTGCTTCAGGTAGCTTAGACAAATAAGCGGATAACAGCTTGACTGGTACAATTGAAGAAACCAAGCCTGCTCCACTTTTCAGAGCACCGAGAGTAGCAAGCAATCCAGCACCATATTTCCCTGGACTACCTGCTGCTATGCATGCGTGTCCAAAGGAATTTTTATGACCAAATTTATTTCTTTTTTTAATCCGCTTACTAATCTCTGACTCATCTATCATGATAGCTAGAGGTTCACAATTATTAATGAAATTATGATCTAACCCTATAGGTAATATTTTCCACTCTCCTACATAATCATAATTCTCTGGCATGAAAAATGCTAAACGTGGCAGCTCAAAGGCTAAAGTGTAATTAACTCTAAAGACTCTATCTAAATGATCTTTTGAGGTTTTATCAGCGAATAAGCCACTTGGCATATCAATAGCTATTTTGATATTGTTTAAATTATTTACATATTTTATCAATTCAGCTAACCAACCATCTGGTGCCCTCGTAATGCCAGAGCCTAACAAAGCATCAATAATTACATCGTCATTATTTAATATTTTCAGCTTATCAATATCATTATAATGTTGAATTTTTAAAATTTCTATATTCTCTGGAAGCCTATTTAGATTAGTAATAAAATCAGTAGAAAAGTTTTGGCTAAATTCACAAATAAAAATTTTAACATTTTTGCCATTTTCTACAAGTTTACGAGCTATTACCAAGCCATCACCACCATTATTGCCAATACCAGTAAATATTACAAAACTATTATAAGTAGAAAACATTTCAAGAATAAAATCGCAACATTTGCTCGCAGCTCTCTCCATCAAATCAATAGATGCTATAGGTTCATTTTTTATAGTATATTCATCTGCTTTTCTAATGTCTTCTATGCTTAGAATTTTCATAGATATTACAAGGTAATGCTAGAGATGCTATCAAAAGCAGCAAAAGGTAATGCAAAAGAGAGTGCAAAAATTATTATTAAAATGATAAAAAGAAAAATAGCTGCACCTATGCCTATACTTACCCAACCTAATATTTTGCCTACATTAGCATTGCTGTATTCAGCTTTTGTGTATAATGCAGGATTCAATTCATAAGCTTTCATAGCTCTATTGCCTTCTACTACTGCTATAATGCCTAAGATTATTCCAATAATTACTGTAGTAAGTGTGAAAACTACTGATAAAATACCTAAGATAAAAGCCGATTGTGAACCTGGTAATGCTTGATTTGTTACATTTTGATTTTCAGCTCCTTGAACGTTTATTTCTTGATTTTCCATAAAAATAATTTTTAGTTTTATAGTACAAATATATACAAAAAATTTTAATTACATTTTTAAAATTTTAAGAAAGTTATTAAATTTTTTTTCATTAGTTGTATTTTTATCTTTTTTAAAATATTTTATTAATTTTATTAATAATTTAATGATGACAATGATAAATTTAAAAGTAGCAAAAATATTTGTGGCTATACCTCTAATGAATGAGTTTGAAAATATTGAAAAATTATTAGATCACCTAAGTCATCAATCTTTACTACCTGCGACAATTTCTTTTTGTATTAATCAACCAGAATCTTGGAGAAAAAATATTGAGAAAAAGGACCTCATTGTTAATAATAGGAAAACATTAATGTATTTAAAAAAAATAGCTTCTTCATTTCCAATTCCGATTATAATCTTGGATCATACATCACCTGGTAATGGTTTTAATTCAGATGTTGGTAATGTAGGGTTAGCACGTAAGCTTTGTGTAGACTCATTTTTACCATTTGCTAATGATAATGATATCATTGTAAATTTAGATGCAGACACATATTATCCTGTGACTTATTTTGAAGATATTTTAGAAATCTATAGTCAATTACCTTTGTTAAGTGGTGTTTGTGCGCCTTATTATCATAAAATTGATAATTTAACAGAGGATAAAGCAATATTAATGCTGCGATATGAGATTTTTTTACGTTATTATACTATACAGTTGTTTCTTATTAAATCTCCATATGCTTATATGCCCATAGGTTCTGCTATGAGCTTCACAGTAAAAGCTTATAAAAAAGCTGGTGGTTTTAAAGTGAAAGATGCAGGAGAGGATTTCTATACTATGCAGCAAATTAGAAAAATAGGAATGATTAATTCTTGGCTTAATACAACAGTTTATCCTTTTGCTAGAATGTCTGATAGAG
>LUZL01000012.1 GCA_001603615.1 Bacteroidales bacterium Bact_20
AATATATCGGATCTTTGATAGAATAATATGACCATTTTTTCAAAGATTCTTCATTGAATTGTTTGCTATCTACTTTAAATATTGCCACTAACTCTTGATTATCTGAAGTATGAGCTACACAAAAATTATCTCTAAGCGAGGAGAATAATTTATCCTGTATACTCATAGGAAATAAATGTGCTAAAGAGTCCCATTTATTTTTTAAATTTTCATTTGATAAAAAGCCTGGAATTACTTGAGTAAATAGGTCTTTAGCAGACCACAAATAGATGTTTGATAGATCTGTAGGTAAATATTGCAAAATATTATAATCAATATCTACTGCAGTAGTGTTAATTACAAAATGTAAAAAAAATTGTTTTTTGGGATTAGCTATTACACTATATTCAGCTTCAGCATTAGTATCTGGTATATTTATTATTAAATAATTAAAATTATATATATCTTTAGAAAAAATATCAGTAAACCATAGATTCACATTACTATCTAGCAAACAAACTATACTAAAAAGTTCATTAGTTTTAATATAATTAAATAAATTGCTAAACCGATGATTAGTCTCATTATAATTTATTTGTTTTTCTGATTGTGATATCAATAAAATATTATTATGGATTCTTGAAAAAAAATTTTGATTTTTTATAGTAATTATTCCTGCATCTTTCTTATTTTTGAAACTTTTATCATTCAGTTTTGATAATTGTGTAAAAAATTGATCAGCACTTTTATTATCTTTGAAAGAAACTAAATATAATGGTGATACTTCTGGGAAATAATGAGAAACGGCAATATATAAATTGGCTTTATTCAAAAATTTTTTTACCTCATCATTATAGTTTAGAGATTTTAATGAATTAAAATCTCTAAGAATAGTTTTAGTAATTAATGAATTTTGTAAAACTTTTAATGGAATTGAATTTTCTATGAGATTAATTTTTTCATTAAAACTTTGAATATATATTAAAAGTTGCGTATCTGTAGGTAAAAGATTTGTGGGATCTTCGTTTGTATTATTTTTCTTTGAGAAATAAATTATCACAAAAATAATTGCAGATATAATAACTATTGCCAAAAAGAAAAATAAAAATTTACGTTTCATTTTTTTATCAAAATTACTATAATTTATCTACAACTAATAATAAGCTAAAAGACGCGAAAACTTTTACTCAGCAACGATAAGAAAATAATTTTTTTTGCCTTTTTGAATAACAATAAATTGATTTTGAATGAGGCAATCATTATTTATAATTAGATTCTCATCATTCACTAGTTGTTTATTAATATAAATGCCATTATTAGCTATCATACGACGTGCCTCTCCTTTAGAAGATAAAATATTCGTCTGGTTAGCTAATAAATCTATAATGCCAATGCCCTTAGCTATTATATCATGAGATATCCTATACTGTGGAATAGCGGCGAATATTGATAAAATAGAATTAGAATCTAAATTTTTCAAAAGATCTATAGATCCATTACCAAAGAGAAATTCACTAGTAGTTTTAGCTATTTGTAGAGCTTTGCTGCCATGTATCATTAAAGTGAGCTCTTCTGCTAGTTTTTTTTGCAACAACCTATTATGAGGTGCAGTGCGATGCTCTGCTATTAGATTGTCAATAGTTAGTTTATCTAGTTCGGTGAAGATTTTAATATATCTCTCAGCATCCTCATCAGAAGTATTTATCCAGAATTGATAAAATTCGTAAGGAGAAGTTTTGTCTGGATCGAGCCATACATTTCCTTTTTCAGTTTTGCCAAATTTAGTCCCATCTGCTTTAGTGATTAAGGGACAAGTAATAGCATAGGCTTCTCCACCTGTAGCCCTTCTGATCAGCTCAATGCCAGTTGTTATATTACCCCATTGATCGCTACCGCCCATTTGTAGCTTACAATTATAGTTCTGATATAAATGTAAAAAATCATTAGCTTGTACTAACTGATACGAAAACTCAGCAAAAGAAAGCCCCTCTCCTACTTCACCACTGATACGTCTTTTCACATTTTCCTTTGCCATCATATAGTTTACAGTTATATGTTTTCCTACATTTCTGATGAAATCTAGGAAACGATAATCTTTCATCCAATCATAATTATTTACCAATAAGGCTCCATTTTGCTTATCATCAAAGTCTAAAAGTCGTGAAACTTGCTTTTTGATACCTTCTTCATTTTTTCTAATGATTTCTTCAGACAATAGATTTCTCTCTTCACTTTTGCCAGAAGGGTCTCCTATCATACCAGTAGCTCCACCTAAGACTAAAATAGGTTTATTTCCTGCTCTCTGAAAATGTCTCAAAAGCATTATAGAAACCAAATGACCAATATGCAGAGAATCTGCTGTAGGATCTATACCTACGTAAGCTGTAGCTCCTGGAGTAGACAAGTAATTTTTGACATCTGGGATCATCTCATAAATCAT
>LUZL01000013.1 GCA_001603615.1 Bacteroidales bacterium Bact_20
TCGGAGTATTGCATGAGTAGTTCATCTATTTCCATGATGCCAAAGAAGTTTACATTATTTTCGAAACTTCTAAGAGCAGAGAGTATGCGGTGTCGCCACTCAAAGCTAGTAGGAAGAGAGATACCGAGTTCTTTAGAACATTGACGCAGAGTTTTGCCCTCTAGCATGAGGCGAATGTAGTCAAGCATAAGTTCTTTTTTATGAAGGTAGTAGACGAAGGTGCCAGTGGTTTCGCGGAAGTTTTTACCACAATCTTTACATTTATACATTTGCTGGCCTTGCTGATGACCATTTTTCTTGATATGTATGCTATAGCAATTGGGACATTGAGGAGAGACGCTTTGAGCTTTTAAATGTTGGTAATCAAGTACATCGGAACCATCATATTTCATTTTGTTGTAGAGGTCGTTGAGGAATTCTAAGTTTTGATGTTTGCCTTTAGAGAGGTGCTCTTGGAGGTTGGAAACTATATTTTTCATAAGAAATAAATATTTGATGCAAAGATAATATATTTTTGAAATATAAACATATAAAAAACTTAACATAAAAATGTTTATATTTACCCCTACCACATACCCCTTATTCCTTATTTTTTAAGTTATAAAACATTTATTTTAGTGTGATATCTTGTCATCTATTATTCGATTAATATGTATTCTAAAGAGAACTCAACTATATATTTTTTGATTTATCACTAGATTATTTAGTTATTATTTAATTATCTAATTTATAATTTTTTTATAAAAAAAAACAATAGAATATATTGATTTGTTTTTATTTATTATATTTCTGTTTTATTTAAAAAAATCATATATATTTGTAAATAAATTATCATTATGAAAAAATTTTTTATTTTATTTTTTATTATTTTACCATCTTTGCTTTTCTGCCAGTCCGAAGTCTCGACAATTGATGCTGAGAATTGGAGTGAATATGTTATTCGTAAATATTTCCCAACGGAGATAAATTACAATGTAAAAAATATTGAAAATATAGCAGATAATCAGGATTTCTCCTATTATGTATGTCATGTCAATCCGATAGGATTTGTTTTAATAAGTGGTACTAGGCGATTACATCCTATCATTGGTTACTCTTGGGAGAGTGATTTTAATTATCCAATAGATAATCCTGCTCTTAAAGGTTTTTTAAATCAAATTTCACAAACAATTGTTAAATCTCAAGATTATAAAGAAAATCCTTCATGGTATCTTGATTTTGCTAAAAATGAAGAAAAAGAATATCGTACTGTAGCACCTTTATTATTTACTAAATGGGATCAAGGAGTTTATTATAATCAATATTGTCCTAAAGATCCTGCTGGCCCAGATGATAGATGCGTAACTGGTTGTGTAGCTACTGCTCTTGCACAAGTTATAAATTACTTTCGATGGCCTTTAGTAGGTGAGGGAGAATATACAGATATAGATACTACTTACGGTCATTTACATGTAAATTATGCAGAGCAGCACTATTCTTATAATCAGATGCCTACAGTGGCTAATAGAGAAAATAGACAGCTAGCAAAGCTCATGTACCATATTGGTGTAGCTTGCGATATGTATTATGGTCCTGATGGTTCTGGCATGTATAATCACAAAGCTGCTTATGCTTTGAAAAATTTCTTCCGTTATGATGATTCTACCAAATATCTTTTCCGTGATGAGACAAATCTAGATTGGGATAGTTTACTTCGTTCTTATTTAGATCAAAAAATCCCTCTTTATTATGCTGGGTGGTCTGATACTGAGTATGTAAGTGGTCATGCTTTTGTGTTAGATGGTTATCAAGATACTATGGTTTATCATATTAATTGGGGATGGGGGGGAGCTTATGATGGATATTTTAATATTAATAATCTAAAACCTGCGGGTGCTGATTTCACTCATAAACATGAATTAGTCATTAATATGTATCCCAAAGGTCAATACCCTGTTTTTTGTAACAATACAGATACTTTATTGACTCTAGATGGAACAATAGATGATGGTAGTGGACCTTTATATAATTATTTACCAAACACTCATTGTAGTTGGTTAATAAAGCCTTTTGATTCTATACAAAATATAAAACTTAATTTTCTTAAATTAGATTTACCAGATCCTAATGATGTTATCAAAATTTACAAAGGTGTGGATAATACAGGGAACCTTATAGCTACTATTTCTGGTACAAATATACCTAATACAATTACAGTAAATGGTAAGTCTGTTTTTATTGAGTTTATTTCTGATGATAATTTAGAAGGAGATGGATTTTTATTATCTTATTCTACTACTCTATATAATTTTTGCACAGCAAATTTAGTTCAAATAGTGGCTGATAGCGGTCTGGTAAATGACTGTAGTGATATCTATAATTATCATAATAGTAGAATTTGTCGTTGGCGTATAACTCCTGAAACAGCTGATAATTTATTGCTTAGTTTTAATTATTTTGATATAGATTCTACTGATTACCTGACAATCAAAAGTTATGATGGTACAGTAAATTTAGAACTTAGAGGCAATAATTTACCTGCTCCTATTAATGTTTCTAGTTTTCCTATTAATATTTTGTTTTATTCTAGCTATACATATAATGCTCAAGGGTTTGAATTGGTTTTTAAACCTGACATTAATTCTATTATTTCTTACGATGATTATTCATTCATTTTTCCTAATCCTTTTATAGATTTTTTTAATCTAACTACCGAAAATACTGGTCAATTATCCATTTATTACCCAAGTGGTCAATTAGTATATTCTCAATATTTACATGCTGGTAATAATATTATTAATACTGCCGATTGGACAGCTGGTATATATTTTGTTATATTTGTAGATAATAATAATGTTTATAGTAAAAAAATTATAAAAACATATGAGTAGTCTAGAAAACGTAATTTTAATTAGTGATAGAGTGTTGATAAAACCTCTTACAGAAGATGAGAGAACTGCAAGTGGGTTACTTCTACCCCCAGGTTATCACGAAAAAGAGCTTGTAGCTTATGGTTATATAGTAAAAGTAGGCCCAGGATATCCATTACCTAGTGAATCTTTTGATGATGAATATTGGAAATGTGAAACTTCTGAACAAGTACGATACCTACCACTTCAGGTGAAAGAAGGCGATCTAGCTATTTATTTACAAAAACAAGCTATTGATGTAGAAATTAATAATGAAGAGTATAAAATCGTAAATCAAAATTCTATCCTTCTAGTTCAAAGAGAAGAATTTGTATAAAATTTTTTAAATCGTTTTATTAACTAAATATATATTTTATCTATACTTTTATATGTTTAGTGTTTTATTTATTATTTTCTATAAAATATAAATATTTATATTTTATTTATTTATTATTAATTTAAAATTTTTTCAATTTTTTAATAATTTTTTGCTTATAGATTAAAAAAAAATATTAATTTTGGCAAAACGTTACTGATGCGCAAACTTTTTGCTTTATGTATTTTAATACTTTTAGTATCTTGTACTAATTATTTAGTTACTAATAAGCAATCTACTTCTAAAACGATATCTATAGATAGTACTATAGCTGATGATAGTAATATAAACAATTGGATTAATATATATAAATTAAGTTTAGACAGTTTAATGGAGATAGTAATCGGTTATAATGACATAGCAATGGTTAAAAATGATCCTGAGGGTAATCTAGGTAATTTTGTTTGTGATTTAGTCTTGGCATTTGTAAAAAGAGAATTGAAAGATTCTTTAGAAGGTTATCCATGTATTGTAGTGATGAATAATGGTGGTTTTCGTTCATTTTTACCTGCTGGTGAGATTAGAGTGAAAGATGTATTTGCAGTTATGCCTTTTGATAATACTTTGACCTTATTAAAAATCACAGATAATGATTTATTAAAGTTAGCTAAGCAAATCGTAGAAAAAGGTGGTATGCCAATAGCTGGATTACAGATAGTAGCTAATGCTACTACTTTGAGGCAAACTTTTGTTAATGGTAAAGAAATTTCTGATAGTAAATATTATTGGGTTGCTACATCTAATTATCTAGCTAATGGAGGCGACAATTTGACAGGATTATTAAACCCTATTAAACGAATAGATACACCGTTTCTAATTCGTGATATTATTATTGAGCATTATAAATTATTAACATCTCAAAATAAAGCTGCTTATGCTAGGATAGATGGGAGGTTTAGATATGAATAATGATAGACGCGATTTTCTTAAATTTTCTCTAGGAATAGGATTAGGTATTCTACTTCCTAAAGTTGCTACATCTAATGTTAACTATGACCTTTACGAGGAGCTTGGAATACAAAAAGTTACTATTCTACATACTAATGATACTCATAGCCAAGTAGAGCCTTTACCTAGAAATCATTATAGATATCCTAATCAGGGCGGTTATAGTCGTAGAGCTTATTTGATAAATCAAATCATGCGTTCTAATAATAATGTGTTAATTTTTGATACTGGGGATTTCTATCAAGGTACACCTTATTTTAATATTTATAAGGGTAAAATAGAAATTGAGTATATGAATAAAATGCATTACACTGCTATTACTATTGGCAATCATGAGTTTGATTTGGGACTAGATATCTTAGCTCAAAATCTATCTATAGCTAATTTTGATGTCATTAGCTCTAATTATGATTTTACTAATCATAATAAATTATCAAAAATTGTTAAACCATATAAAATATATAAATTTGATAAAATAAAAATTGGTGTTTTTGCTTTAGGTATAGATCCTACAGGCTTGATAGATCCTAATACTTGGGGAAATACTAAATATAAAGAACCTATGCAGACTGCTGCTGAGATGACTTATATTTTGAAAAAAAATTATAAATGTGATTTGATTATTTGTTTGTCTCATCTAGGATATAAGGGCGACGACGGTAAAATAGGTGATGTGGAAATCGCAAAAGCTAGCTCTAATATTGATATTATTTTGGGTGGGCATAGCCATACCTTATTACCTAAGCCAATATCTATTTATAATAGAGACAAAAAACCAGTAATAATCACTCAAAATGCTTATGCGGGAGTGCAAATGACCCAATTAGACTGCTATTTTAATTCTTCTGGCACTTTCCTTTTCGCCGATAATCGTACTGAAAAAATTATTTATAAAAAAGTGTAAAAAAATTTTTTAATTCAAAATATTTTATGCATTTTTGCCATTTGAATTGTAGATTGTTAATTAATTATTAATAAAGTTTTAAAAATGAAGGACTTAGAGAAAAAAATTACTCAAAAAAATAAATCTAAATTAGATATACTATGGAATAATATATTAGACTTTATTAAGGAAAATATTAATTATCAGAATTTTAAAACATGGTTTTTACCTCTAAAACCACTCTCTTTTGAAGATAATACTTTAACTATAGAAGTGCCTTCATCCTTTTATTATGAATACATAGAGGCACATTTCATTGATGTTTTGAAAATAGCTTTGAAAAATTTTGTGGGTCCTAATGCTAAACTTTATTATCAAGTAGTCATTACCAAAGAAGATGATAACTCATCTACTATGCAGTGGCCTTCTAGTGATAGGGTAGCTACTACTAATCCTGATATTCATCTACCTTTAAATGCTGAGAATATAAATAAAGAAAAAACAGATACTTTGCCTAATCCTTTTCTCATTCCTGGTATTAGAACATATTCTATTGATAGTAATTTGATAGAAATGCTAGACTTTGATAATTTCATAGAAGGCGAATGCAATAGATTAGCTAGAGCTGTAGG
>LUZL01000014.1 GCA_001603615.1 Bacteroidales bacterium Bact_20
AATTCACTTTTACTTAGATTTCTATCAGAACTAAAAAATTTTTGTAATGTTGGAATGTAATCAGCTGGATTATCACTAAATGATGTTACTTGACCACTTAAATAAAAATAAATAAAAAAACTAATAAAAATCAAAAATACTCTTTTCATATTGCTTAAAATATTATTAAAAAAATTAATAAGCAAAAATAATAAAAAGTACCGATTTTAAATAAAATATTATCGTAATCTAGTATTAAATTTTAATTAGATATTACTGCTTTATTTTTCTTAAATGACGATAATCAGACAAATTAAATATTAAAATTATTACAAATACTATTGTAACGCATAAAATGATAAAAATAAATTTCCAATTAAGAGTAGTAATAACATCTAGAGGATAGTCTGCTCCTATAATATAAGGATTATGATTGCTCGTAACATAATAATGAAAGGCACTAAAGAAACTACCATATTCATCCGTATATTTCAAATACATTATTGGTTTATCTAAATCTAGTTTTTTTATCTTTGAAGGATAATAATAATATGGAGACAAATATTTAGATATCATATTATTTAAAATATCCTGACGTTTAAATGATGAAATAACAAAAAAAATAGAATCTTTTTGTGAAATTACCACATATAAATAATTAAATTTATTTTCTTCAGCTGTTTTAGTCAATACATTTCTTAAACTATCGTAATATAAAAGTGGAAAATCTTTTCTATTATGAGCACTATCTATCAAAGATTCTGGTATTGTATTATGTACTAATTGAGTGGCATTATATAATTGCTTTTTAATATTATTTTTTTGTTTTATCCAATAAAATATTAATATACAGATAATTAGTAAATAAGATAATATTAAGATTAAATGATATTTTTTTTGCATTATTTATATTTTATATTATACAAAATTACAAAATTAATTTGTAAAAAAACTTTTTATTTTAAAAATGACAAAACAAAAGTAAATTAATTATTTAAAATTATGAAATAAAATATTTATCATAATTTTGTAAAAAATATTGGAATATCATGAATGATTCAAGAGATGTACCTCGTATAACCACATTTGTACTCAAAGAGATGAAGATGCGTGGTGAAAAAATAAGTATGCTCACAGCGTATGATTATAGTTTTGCAAAAATTTTAGATAAAGCAGGCATAGATATAATCCTAGTAGGGGATTCTGCAGCAAATGTAATGGCTGGATATTCTACTACCTTACCAATAACGTTAGACCAGATGATATATCATGGAGCATCAGTAGTACGTGGAGTTAAACGTTCTCTAGTAGTAGTAGACATGCCTTTTGGTAGCTATCAGGGTAATTCTAAACAAGCTCTAGACTCTGCTATCAGAATAATGAAAGAATCTGGAGCACAAGCTGTTAAACTAGAGGGTGGTAGAGAAGTATTAGAAGCTATAGATAGAATTTTATCTGCTGGCATACCTGTAATGGGGCACCTCGGACTCACTCCTCAAAGTATAAATAAATTTGGCACTTACACAGTTAGAGCTACACACAAAGAAGAAGCCGAAAAACTAAGAGAAGATGCTATGCTACTAGAAAGAGCTGGTTGTTTTGCTATAGTGTTAGAAAAAATCCCAGCATTATTAGCTAAAGAAGTAGCAGAGGCTAGTCGTATTCCTATTATTGGTATAGGTGCTGGTAAATGGGTAGATGGACAAGTATTAGTACTCCACGATATGCTAGGAATTAATCAAGATTTCTCCCCTCGTTTTCTACGTAGATATCACAATCTAGAAGCTGAAATATTAAAAGCTGTAAATCAATATATTGATGATGTAAAAAATTTAGATTTCCCTAATGAGCATGAACAATATTAATGGTTGGCAACTACCTATACCTATATTATATGAGGATAACCATCTCATTGCTGTTCATAAACCTAGTGGACTTCTAATACAAGGCGATAAAACAGGTGATATTACTTTAATAGATCTTATAAAATCTTATTTGAAAGAGAAATATCAAAAACCAGGCAATGTTTTCCTAGGATTAATACATAGAATAGATAGACCTGCAGCTGGTATCGTAGTTTTCGCTAAAACATCAAAAGCACTTTCTAGGATGAATCAAACTTTCCACGATAGGAAGGTTCGCAAAATTTATTTAGCTATAGTAGAACATAGACCTCCTATAAATGAAGGGCTTTTAACTCATTATTTAAATAAAAATGAAAAAAACAACAAAACCTATGTATCTGATATAGAAAAAAAAGGTTATCAAAAAGCCGAGTTATATTTAAGCTTTATCACTTCATCAGAGAAATATCATTTAATTGGTATAGAGCTACATACTGGGAGACACCATCAGATAAGAGCTCAGTTATCGCATCTTGGTAGTACTATTAGAGGTGATCTTAAATATGGTGCACACAGATCTTTGCCTAATGGAGGTATAGATTTATTAGCATATCATTTAGAATTCCCCCACCCTATATCAGGAGAGATAATTTCTTTGACTACTCAGATACCAGATAATAATCCATGGCAGTTTTTTAAAATC
>LUZL01000015.1 GCA_001603615.1 Bacteroidales bacterium Bact_20
ATACAAGGATTAGAAGGAGGAATAAGTTTTTCTGGTATCATAGAAGCAGATGAGCTATTAATGGAATATTCAGAGAAAGGACGTAGATTCAAAAGTTTAGAAGAGAAAGAGCAAGCTATGAAGACTGTACATCCAAATGTAGCAGTGTTAGTGATGACAGATAGAGAAGGTAATTTACTTTTCAAACATACTGGTGATAAAAAAGTACAAAACGAACAGATAAAAGAAGAATTGCAAAGAAGAACATCTGAAAATAATTTGATATGTATCAAACCAAACGAAGAGTTCAAAAAAGCAGTATCAGAAGCTCCAACTAAAAAGGTATTAGTTAGAAAGCAAACTAAAGGGTTGGCAGTGTATAGCACACAAGTAGCGGAGAAAAAGATTAAAGGATTACACATTTGGATGAGTAAGTTCAGAGGAGTAGCTACGAAATATTTGCAGAACTACCTAATGTGGTTTGTAGTGATGAATAAGTATCTGAAAGATGAAGTAGTATCAGATATAGGGCGGTTATTGAATCTATCATCTCACGATAGGTGGGCATGGGAGCGGTATTTGAGATTGATGAAGTTAAAATATTAATGTAATACTAAAAGTTAAACAGTTATAACTGTTACTCATTTTATTCGTTCTTTTCATTCAAAAAACTAATAAAACAAGCATATCGTTAGCATCATCTTTTAACCCTATAAAAATTCCCCTTAAAAAAATATTAATTTAATATTCCCCATAATAGAGAAATATTTTAAATTTTTATAGAATTATAATAATAAAATAATGATTTATATAAATTAATATTATTTAATCATCAGTTTTCTTTTTGAAAGTACTAAAAGTATGTCCCATTTTAGTAGCTTTTGTTTGCAGATAAAATCTATTATAAGGATTTGGTTCTATTTCTAATGGTATTGTTTCTACTATTTGTATATCATAAGCCTCAAGAGCTATTTTCTTAATTGGATTATTTGTAATCAATCTGATTTTTTTAGCACCCAGAGTTCTTAATATTTGGGCACCTATTCCATAATCTCTCTCATCATCTTTAAAACCTAAAGCTAAATTAGCTTCTACTGTATCCATGCCTTGTTCCTGCAAATGATAAGCTTTTAATTTGTTAATTAATCCTATACCTCTTCCCTCTTGATTCATATAAACTAAAAGTCCCTTCCCTTCATTTTCTATCATTTGCATAGCACGATGTAGTTGTGGTCCACAATCACATTTGTAACTACCAAAGATATCACCTGTTACGCATGATGAATGCACTCGTACTAAAATCGGTTCATTTTCATCCCATTTACCTTTTACAAAGGCTAAATGTGTAAGGTTATTGGTTAATTGTACAAATGCTTTTAATTGAAAATTACCATATTCTGTAGGAAGAAAAACCTCTTCTACTTCTTTAATTAATGACTCATTTTTTAGTCTATATTGTATTAATCTTTTAACACTAGTAATTTTAATATCAAATTTTTTTGAAATTTCTATTAATTGAGGTAACCTAGCCATAGTACCATCATCATTCATTATCTCTACTAAAGTAGCAACAGGTTTCAGTCCAGCTAATCTACAAAGATCAATAGCAGCTTCTGTATGACCTGCACGTTCTAAGACTCCACCTGGTTTAGCAATTAAAGGAAAAATATGTCCTGGTCTGCCGAAATCTTCTGGTTTAGCCTCATCTCGAGTAAGCCAATAAATGGTTCTAGCTCTATCTGCTGCTGATATACCTGTAGTATTCCCTTGTCCTAATAAATCTATAGAAACTGTGAATGCAGTATTGTGTGGAGCTGTATTATGCTGCACCATCAATGGTAAATCTAATCTATCTGCTACTTCTTGAGATAAAGGTGTACATATCAATCCTCTCCCATACTTAGACATAAAATTTATTATATCTGGAGTTATTTTCTCTGCAGCCACTATAAAGTCGCCTTCATTCTCTCTATCTTCATCATCTACTACTATTATTAGCTTTCCTATTCTAATGTCATCTAATATCTCAGGAATATCATAAATAACCTTATCCATAAATATTTTCAATAATTTATTGCAAAGATACATCTATTTTTTTTAAATTTACTATAATATAAAACTAGCAATACTCTGTTTATACTTATTATATAAGCATAAAAAAGGAAATATAATATTTCTAGAAGATATTTAAAATAAATATAACTAAATATAAAAATGTATATTGAAAAATATATTAATTTTTAAAGCATAAAATTATAAAAGCAATATAGTATTTTGTCTTTATAAAAAGCTTTTTAAAATAATAGTAGAAATAATTAATCTCTTCTATAATAAAATTTTAGATAAACATTTATAAATATAAAATCAATATTAAATATTTTATATATTATTTCTAATCACTTTTCAATATTTTATTAAGGTTTTTATTATATTAATTAATAATGAAACCATCTTTTATATGAATAATTCTATCTGAAATATTAGCAAAAGACTCTTGATGTGTTACTAAAATTATAGTACGATTTGCTTCGGTATGTAATCTTTTAAAAAGATTGATAACTTCTTCTGCATTTTGGCTATCTAGATTGCCAGTAGGCTCATCTGCTAATAAAACCTTAGGATCATTTATCAATGCTCTAGCTATAGCCACTCGCTGCTGCTCACCACCAGATAATTCTTGAGGTTTATGGGTCAAGCGATGGCTCAGGTTTAATTCTGCAAGTAATCTTTTTGCTTTTTCTGCGGCCTTTTCTTTATTTATGCCAGCAATTAATGCAGGTAGAATGACATTTTCTAAAGCTGAAAATTCTGGTAATAAATGATGGAATTGAAAAACAAAACCTATATTTTTATTACGGAAATTGCTTATTTCTTTATCACTTAATTTATAAATATCTGTATCATCATATTTTACAGTTCCTTCATCTGGTTCTTCTAAAGTTCCAATTAAATGTAATAGTGTAGATTTCCCAGCACCACTAGGCCCTACTATTGCCACAAACTCATTATCATAGATTTCTATATTTATACCCTTGAGTACTTCTACTGGTTTGAAAGTTTTATATATATTCTCCAATTTTATTTTCATAATAGACTAAAATTTTATAAAAAATTATTTTACTTTATCACCAGCATTAGCATTATCATCAGCAAATATAGGCAATAATTTACCATCTTCATTTTCTGCGAAAATAACCATGCCTTCAGATTCTATCCCTCTTATTTTCTTTTTTTCTAAATTAGCAACCACAACAACATTTTTACCAATAATCTCTTCAGGTTTGATGTGTTGAGCTATACCAGAAACTATTGTACGAGTTATGCCACCAAAATCTATTTCCAATTTTAAAAGTTTATCTGCATCTGGAACTTTATCTGCTGATAGCACTCTACCTACTCGTAAATCTATTCTATCAAAATCTTCCCATTTTATTAATGGTTTTAGGTCTGATAACTTATTAGTATTTACAGCCATATTATCTTTTTGATGCAATTTATTTAACTGTTTATCAATGATTTCATCAGTAATTTGTTCGAAAAGTATTGATGGTTCTCCGATTATGTCACCAGTTTTTAATAATGGGCTACCTATACTATCCCAATCTAATAAATCTATATTTAGAATTTCACGTAATTTTTTAGCTGTGAAAGGTAAAAAAGGTTCACTTAATAGTGATAAATTAGCTATTATTTGTAAAACATTAAAAATTATTCCTTCAGTAATGTTTGGACTAGTTTTTACCAATTTCCATGGTTCTTTTTCAGTCAAATATTTATTACCATATCTAGCTACATCCATCATAGAGTTTAATGCATCACGAAATCTAAATTGCTCTAAATAGCTACTAACCTCATCACGTTTTTTTATTATGAAGGAATAAATTTTTTCTTCATCTTCAAACAAAAAATTCTCTGGCACTTTCCCATCATAATATTTATGAGTCAATACTATGGCTCTATTAACTAAATTGCCAAAGATCGCTGCTAATTCACTATTATTATGTTGTTGAAAATTTTTCCAAGTGAAATCATTATCCTTAGTTTCTGGCATATTAGCAGTGAGCACATACCTGAGCACATCCTGTTTACCAGGGAACTCTTCTAAATATTCATTTAACCAAACTGCCCAATTGCGTGAAGTGGAAATCTTTTTGCCTTCTAGATTCATAAATTCATTAGCTGGCACATTATCTGGTAATATATAGGAGCCTTGCATTTTTAACATTGTCGGGAAAATAATACAATGAAAAACGATATTATCTTTCCCTATGAAATGTATCAATCTAGTCTCTTCATCTTTCCAATAAATCTGCCAATCTTTACCTGTTTTTGCCGCCCAGTCTATAGTAGCAGATACATATCCTAAAGGTGCCTCAAACCACACGTATAAAACCTTACCTTTAGCATCAGCTAAGGGGACTGGTACACCCCAATCTAAATCTCTAGTTACTGCTCTAGGTTGTAGCCCTTGATCTAGCCAGCTTTTACATTGACCATAAACATTTGGTTTCCATTCTTTATGTTCTTCTAGAATCCATTGTCTCAGCCAATGTTCATATTTATCTAGTGGTAGATACCAATGCATTGTTTCTTTTAATACTGGTTTACTACCCGATAAAGTAGAATGTGGATTTATTAACTCTTGTGGACTTAGTGAAGAGCCGCATTTCTCACATTGGTCCCCATATGCTTCATCATAACCACAATTGGGACAAGTGCCTACTATATATCTATCAGCTAGAAACTGCTCAGCCTCTTCATCGTAATATTGTAATGTCTGTTGAGTTATTAGCTCTCCTTTATTCAATAATTCTAAAAAAAAATCCTGACTAAGCTTGTGATGTGTTTGACTAGATGTGCGTGAGTATATGTCAAAGCTTATGCCAAATTCTTCAAAAGATTTTTTAATGATATTATGATAATAATCTACTA
>LUZL01000016.1:0-1755 GCA_001603615.1 Bacteroidales bacterium Bact_20
TAGATAATGACGGCCATCCTTATGTAGTACCTATGAATTTTGCTTATGAAGACGGTATAATATATATGCATAGTGGGCAAAAAGGTAGGAAAATTGAATATTTACAAAAGCATCCTTTTGTTAGAATTGCTTTTTCTAATAGTGAAAAATTAGCATATCAAAGTGAGAATGTGGCTTGCAGCTATTATATGAAATATAAAAGTGCTATTGTAGAAGGCTTTGTTAGTTTTATTGATGATTTTGAAACTAAAAAATTTTATTTAAACAAAATTATGCAAAAATATACTGGTAGAAACGATTTTGAGTATAATAAACCTGCTATTGATAACGTTATAGTATTTTATGTACATATAACCAATATGACAGGAAAAACTTTAGGATATTAACACAAAAAAATAATATTATGAAAACAATTTTAGATTTAGAACCAAAAAATGTATGGCAATTTTTCTATGAACTTACTCAAATACCTCGTCCATCTGGCAAAGAGGAAAAAGTTAGAGAATATTTAGTAAAAGTAGCTAAAGAAAATAATCTGGAAGTCATGGTAGACGAGACAGGTAATGTGATTATTAGACGCCCAGCAAGTCCAGGCTTCGAAAATCGCAAAATAGTTACTCTACAAGCCCATATGGACATGGTACCACAAAAAAATATGGATAAAAATTTTGATTTCGAAAAGGATCCTATTCAAACAGTAATTGATGGTGAATGGTTAAGAGCTGATGGTACTACTCTAGGAGCAGATAATGGTATAGGTTTAGCTGCTGCTCTAGCTGTGCTTACTGACAAAAATTTAAAGACTGGAATGATAGAAGCTTTAGTAACAGTAGATGAGGAAAGAGGTATGACTGGAGTATTTGGTTTGAAACCAAATGTTTTAAAAGGCGATATTCTGCTCAATCTTGATAGCGAGGATGAAGGAGAAATTTTCATAGGTTGTGCTGGTGGTATGGATGGCAGTATCACTTTTAACATTTCTCGTGAGCCTGTACCTGCTGGATATAAGGCTTTTGAAATAGAATTAAAAGGTCTCAAAGGTGGTCATAGTGGACTAGATATTAATCTGGGTAGATTAAATGCCAATAAAGGAATAAATAGATTTTTAAAACACGTTATGGATCATTTAGATGCCCTTTTAGTATCTTTCAATGGTGGCTCACTACGTAATGCTATACCTCGCGAAGCTAGTGCTATTATTCTCGTACCTGAAAATAAAGTGAATGAACTGATGGAAGCTAAAAATACATATGAAAAAAATTTACTTAATGAATTTGGTGATGTAGAGCCTACCTTACAATTTAATATTAAAGAAACCCAACTCCCATCTAGTTATATTAAAAAAGATATCGCTGATAAAATTGTTAAAGCCATTTATGGTTGCCCTAATGGCGTACTAAGGATGAGTACAGAGGTAGAAGGATTAGTAGAAACTTCTAATAATTTAGCTTCTGTGAAAACTTCTGAAAACAAAGTAGAAATACAATGTCTGATGAGATCCAGCATAGATAGTGCTAAAGAAGCTGTTGGTGAAAAAATAAAAAGTGTTTTCGAACTTGCTGGTGCTGAGGTAGTCCTCAGTGGCGCCTATCCTGGATGGAAACCAAATCCTAATAGCGAAATTCTAAGTTTAGCTAAAAAATTATACCAAGATAAATATGGTAAAATTCCTGAAATCAAAGCTGTACACGCAGGACTAGAATGCGGCCTCATTGGTAGCAAATATCCTAATCTAGATATGATATCCTTCGGCCC
>LUZL01000016.1:1862-2043 GCA_001603615.1 Bacteroidales bacterium Bact_20
ATATTTTGAGTGTATATAGTAAAAATTTTAAGCATCAGCTTATTTGGCAAAAAAGCTTGGAATTAATGCAAGATATTTATGCACTTACTAGGCAATTGCCTATATCTAAACATAAAAACCTGATTACTCAAATGAGAAATAACGTTGATGCTTTACACTCAAATATTGCTTTGTCTATTAT
>LUZL01000017.1 GCA_001603615.1 Bacteroidales bacterium Bact_20
AGCATATTAAAAACATTGAAATAGCCTAAATCGCCACCATTACCAGGTATAAATCTACCATCAGCAGTATTCTGATCTCTAGCACTATTATCATCACTCATTTCAGCAGCTAATTTAGCAAAATCAACACCACTGATTAATTTTTTTCTAATTTCTAAAGCTTTATTATAAGCTTTTAGAGTATCTTTTGGGCTAGCATATGGAGATACTTTCACTAGTATATGACTAACTCTGAGATCATTTTGCATTCTAGAATATGCTTCATTTAATAATTTATCTACAGTAGATTTATCTATCAGATAAGATTGTGCTAGCTGATCTCTATACTTCTGAAATTCATTAATAAAGTTTTTTTGAGTATCCAATTGTAAACGTTGAATTTCTAATAATTTCAGTTTATAATTAATAAATAAATCCAAATATTCATCTATGCTAGCTTTAGAAAAATCTACATTTTTATTATTTTTAGTGTAAACTTCTAAAAATTCTGAAACTGGGACATTTTGATTTTCTATTACTAATAATGTTTTATCATTTTGTCCACATAGAGATAGGGATAATAAAATTGATAAAATTGTAATACTTATAAATCTTTTCATAATAAATTATTTTTAAAAAAAATTATCTAGAATAATTTGGAGCTTCTCTCATAATAGTAACGTCGTGAGGGTGAGATTCGGTAATACCAGCATTAGTAATACGAATAAACTTAGCTTGTCTCAAACTATCAATAGTTTTAGCGCCACAGTAGCCCATTCCAGCTCTCAGACCACCAATCATTTGTAGAACTACTTCTGAGAGATTACCTTTATATGGTACTCTACCTACTATACCTTCTGGGACAAGTTTTTTAATATCTTCTTCCATATCTTGAAAATAACGATCTTTAGAACCTTGCTGCATAGCTTCTAAACTTCCCATCCCTCTATAAACTTTATATTTACGACCTTCTAATATAATAGTCTCACCTGGTGCTTCATCTACACCAGCAAAAAGGCTACCTATCATCACACTACTAGCACCAGCAGCTAGAGCTTTAACAATATCACCAGTATACCTAATGCCACCATCAGCTATGATAGGAATACCCTTATCTTTTAATACTGAAGCTGCATACATAATAGCAGATAATTGTGGTACACCAACGCCAGCAATGACTCTAGTAGTACAAATAGAACCAGGACCTATGCCCACTTTCACACAATCTACACCTGCATCTGCTAATGCGAGAGCACCATCCGCTGTAGCGATATTGCCAGCTATTAATTGAATATTTTTAAAAGTAGATTTAATTTTTCTAATCGTTTCTAAAACTTTAGCAGAGTGACCATGAGCAGTATCTACTACTATAGCATCAGCATTAACAGATAATAATGCTTCCACTCTTTCCAAAGTATTACTAGCTATACCCACGGCAGCTGCTACACGTAATCTACCTAAATCATCTTTACAAGAATTAGGTCTTTCACGTAGTTTCATAATATCTCTATAAGTTATTAAACCAATCAAAACACCATTTTTATCAATAACAGGTAATTTCTCTATTTTATATTTTTGCAAAATAGCCTCTGCAGTATTAAAATCAGTAAATTCATTGACAGTAATTAAGTTTTCTTTGGTCATAACTTCAGAGATAGGTTTAGAATAACTATTTTCGAAACGCAAGTCTCTATTAGTAACAATACCAATTAATTTACGATTAGCGTCAACCACTGGAATGCCACCAATATGATTTTCGGACATTATTTTAAGTGCATCACCTACAGTATTATTAGCTAAAATAGTTATAGGATCTATAATCATACCATTTTCGGCACGTTTGACTTTTTTTACTTCTAAAGCTTGATCCTCTATAGATAAATTTTTATGAATGACACCTATACCTCCTTCCTGAGCAATAGCAATAGCCATTTTAGCCTCGGTAACAGTATCCATAGCAGCTGACAACAAAGGAATATTGAGCTTAATGTCTCTTGTCAAAAAAGTAGTAGTATCTACCTCTCTAGGTAAAACCTCACTATATGCTGGCATCAGTAATACATCATCAAAGGTAATCCCTTCATCTAATATTATATTTTCATTCATAATAAATAAAATTTATGCAAAAATACAATGAAATTAGAAAATGAAAATACATTAATTATTTTGGAATAAAACATTATGCAAATATTTCTAAATAAACTCAATATATTAAAATATTATTATAAAAAAAGTTAAAAAAAATTTTTTTTGACATAGGTGTAAATAAAATAATAATTGATTTAATTTATATTGTATATAGAGTATCTTTTTTGTAAAATAAAAAATTATTAGTTATGAAAAAATAAAATTATAGAATTAGGTGTTTAATAAATAACTAAATTATTGTAGTTTAATGTATCAGTAATAAATTTCTATTTATTTTACTTTTTTTGTCAGCCACACAAAAAAGTAACAAAAGAAAAGTCTCCGCGATGGAAATGATTTGATGTAAAAATTACAAAATTTTGGTGTACTTATACTTTCTTTAAATTTTTAAAAAAACATTATAAATACAATGAAAAAATATATAAAAATAAAATTATAAACAAAATAATAGGAATTATCATAAATAATATATAAGCCAAAAGTATATTTTTTTCATTTTTGCTTAGATTTGGCATCTTTTTCCTAGCTTGAATAATTGTAGAAATAGCTTCTAAAGAAAAAACTTTTTCATTATAAAAATTTTCATCTTTTGCTAAAATATTTTTTACTTTTTTAGTAAGAAATATGCAAATCATAATACATAAACCACCTAATATAAAGATAGAATAGAATACTATATCAAAATTATTATAAATCATTTTCATAAATTACTTCTTTATTTATTTCACCAATCTGTAAAAAAAATCATATAAATTAATATTATACAACATATTAATGATATTGTCATCTGTATTACATATAATAAAAGTAACCTTTTTTCTTTTTTACTTAGATTTGGCATTTTAAAATATGCTTTACTTAAAAAATATATTGAATATAATGAATAAACGTCTTTTCTATAAAATCTTTCATCTTTTTTCAAAATGTTCTTTATTGTCCTAACATGTAGTTTTGTTATTAGCATACATACTCCAACTATAAAAAATAATAGATAAAATATGAAATCTATTTTGTTATTTAACATAGAAAAAAATTTTTATTAAAAAAATGTCTCATATGATAATTCCATACATCACTTGGTAAGCTTTATATAAAGTTTTTTTTTCAGATAAAATAAATTTATTGGTGTTACATTTTGAAGTATAGCTGGTCTCATTGTCCAGCTCTTTAGAGGTGAATCTATAGCGAGTGTCAAAAATATTTTTATTATTTAAATAAATATGACTATATTTATTTATTATTGATCTATTCCCCATTGATATAATTTACCTTTATCTAATAACAATATAAGTGATGAAATTATAGTTTCATTTTTGCATCTTAATTTATTATAATTAATTTTTAATATACTATCATTATTATAAAATAATGATCTACCTATATTTTTTTTATCAAATATAGCAACTATATAATTATCTACATTCATTATTCCTTTATATCCAACTGTATCTTTTCCACAAAATATAAATGAAATTCCTATTATTGTATCATTTTCATCAAAAATTTCATAAAATTTTTCATTATAGAATTCTATTGTATATATAATTGGACTATCTAAATCTGTTTCTTCAATATAATTAAAAAGTTTTTCTTTTAATTTTTCATCAAGTTTATATTTATTGTAAGTTAAACAACTATCATTTGAATTTTTATCTTTTTGCAATTTATTTTTGCAAGATATTAAAAGAAAAATTGATATTAGTATTAATATTAAAATCTTTTTCATATTTTTTTAATTTATAACATTAAATATATTTAACTTACCTTTTCTGCTTTTTTGCTTTGAATATATGATTTAATTTCATTAAAAATTTTTTTGATGTTTTCCCAAAGATAATTAGTTGCATATTCACAACCGCGTAAGAATCAACTAGTTAATTAAGTTATATTCCAACATATTTTTACTTTGTTATTATTAATGGCAGTATAATTAAAAGTAAATTTATGTCTATTAGTATTAATAAATATTTTATATTAATTTTTTTTAAGAAAATTAATATCTGCTGTAAAATTAATAAAATAATTTGAAGAATTGTATAAAAAATGTAGATAAATTTACTTTTATATATAAAAGGTTCTGCTGGAGAACTTGGAGAAAAAAGCCTTTCTTCAAAATTACCAGTATAAATATCCAATAAGTTTGTAAAATATAAAACAATAAAAAAAATAGTAAATAAAGAAATTATTAGTTTAAATAAAATCATTAGTTTTTTATTTACCATCACAATTGATCTTTTGTAATTCGTAAATTTTTATTTCTTAGCATAATTGATTAAAATTATTTTTTGAATAAAAATATTGTGATATTATTTTCATAAGGTAAAATTAATGAATATTTTTTGTCTTTTGTCAATTATAATTACTAATATAAGAATTAAATATGTTTGAGCATCTCATTTATTTTATCATCATCTGCATCCAAGCCATTGAGCCAATGAATATTAATTCCTCTGCGTTCCATACGTCTAAACCATGTATCCTGCCTTTTAGCAAACTGACATATGGCAGTGTATAGCTTGTTTACCATCTCATCATATGATAATTCTCCTATCAAATATTGAGTTATAAATTTATATTCCAACCCTAGTGATATTAGTTTGTCTGGATTAGTTCCTCGGTCTAGTAAATTCTTTACTTCTTCTATCATACCTGTTTGTAGCCTAGCTATCAATCTGTTATAGATTCTTTCTCTTAATATTTCTCTAGGAAATCTTATACCAAAAACTACTCTTTTTTCTATATTATATTCTAGATCATTTGTTTGCAAAATATTTTGTTGCTCTTGAATAGCTATTTCTATAGCTCTAATGTATCTATGCCTATTATTTTTCTCAACTTCTTTTTCTATTTTTAGCTGCTTTAGTAAATCCTCCAGCCCATTTATACTCATTTGTGAGAGTTTATCTCTCAATTGCATATCTGGCGAGAAAGTAGAGAAATGGTAGTTTAGCAATAAAGCCTCAATATACAATCCTGTACCACCACAAATTATGGGAATTTTATCATTACTTGTTATCTCTGCTATAGAATGAATGGCATCTCTCTGGAAATCATAAACACTGTAGGGCTCATCTATAGTACGGATATCTATTAGATGATGAGGAATCTCATAATTATCTATTTTATATTCGTTTAAATCTTTGCCTGTGCCGATATCTAATCCTTTATATATTTGCCTACTATCAGCACTGATGATCTCGCCACCAATGTGCTTTGCTAAGCTGACAGCCAACTTAGTTTTGCCTGTAGCAGTAGCTCCTAAAATTACTATGATAAATGGGACTTTAAACATTGGTTTTCTCAATTGATCTATAATATTATATATTTACATTTTTCTATTAAACGATTTTACTAGAAATAAATTTGTTAAATTTATAATCTATGTAAATAATTTGTTACAAAGTTAATAAATATAAGAATTATAGGAAATGTTTTTTAATTGGTTTTCAAATTATTTTTTTGCATTTATTTTGTATTAGTAATTTTGCACTAAATGAATAAAACAAGATTATTAATATTATTGATTTCTATAATATCATCTGAAATATTATTTTCTCAGCATACTGATACTATCACTATCAGACATGCCAATGCTTATAGCTGGAGATACGAGAATAATTTTATGATAATAGATAGTGCCAAATATGATATAGATACTATCTCATTTTTTTATTTTTCACCATACAAAGAATATAAATATGTGCTTACAAATGATCTAGTAGGTGGAGTTTCATATCCTGCTTATTTACCAGATCTACTGAAGCAAAACGATATTAATACTATCAAAATGCCATATTTACAAAATGTTGGTTTTTTTGATATTGAAAATATTCCATTGATAACCTCAGATACTGCTATCATGCAAGCTAGATTTATGCAGGGAATATCAAGAGAGCAATATTTCCAAGCTAAATTTACTATGCCTATTTCAGACATAGCACATTTCAATTTTTTTTATCGTACTTTCGCAGCTAATTCTACCTACATTAATTCATCTGTCAGACAAAATCAATTCTATTCAACTTTTTTCGGTAATACTAAAAATAAAAAATATAATTATTATCTGGGCATTGTGCAGCAAAATAGAACTTCCAAAGAAAATGGTGGCATTAAAGATATAAGCACATTTAGAGACTCTGCTAAAACTGATAGAATATTACTCGATGTTTTGTTATCAAAGGCCAGTTCATATCATAAAACTGCCGATTATTTTTATTCTCATTCTTATAAAATCAGCAAAACATTGTCTCTATTTCATCATATTTCATACTCACAATATAGCTATAGATATGATGATCCTAATCCTACATTAGACTTCTATTCTCCTAATGTCGTTATGCTCAATGATAGTGTATTTGACAGTCTGCATGTGTGGCAGCTAGATAATAAATTGGGATTAAACTATAATAACAATAAATGGCTAATAAATATCAGCTATGACTACTCTTTTGGTAAATACAAGATGGATAGCATCAGAGCTAAGCCTATATTTCATTCCATCAATGCTATTGTCAGCTATAAAAATTGGATAAAATTTAATATGCAATATTATTTAAGCGATTACAAAGATAATAAAGCAGTTATCTCTGGTGATTTACCTTTTGTTTCTTACGAAATCGGTTATAATAAATTTTCTCAACCTTATATTTATTCACATTTTTTAGGGAAATATTATAAATATACAAATAAACTTCCAGACACTGATCTATTATGGACTAAAATTGGAAATAAGAATAAATTTGGCTCTATATCTATATTTGGAGGGAATATTAATAAAAAAATTTTTTTTGATGAAAATGGCATAGTAAATTTCACCAATTCAATAGCATTTGCTGGATTAGAGTTAGATTTACAATTTAATGTTGGCAAACATTTAGTAGTGCAATCATATCATTTATTACAATATCCATTTAATAAAAGAACCTTGTCTGTGCCATTATGGCTGACAAGAGATGCCTTTTGTTATCATACTCCACTTTTCAAAGGTAATGCATATTTAAAAACAGGAATTGAATTTTTATATCTAACAAAATACTACGCACCTAAATGGAATCCAAATATTCAAAATTTCCAGACCAGCAATGATAAATTAGGAAATTTTATTTATCCATCTTTATTCTTACAATTAAAAATAAAAAAAGCAGTCATATTTGTTCAATTAGAGAATTTCACAGATGGCTTATTGAAACCCAGACAATATATGTCAATCGTAGGCTATCCGATGCGAGATATGACATTTAGATGGGGTTTGCAATGGAATTTTTATAATTAATCCAGTTGAGACACATTAGAACTTATCTCAACGGGAGCTTCCAAAATTTCTTCTAAATATTTCCTAGCCATTTTGAAATTATGAGTAGGCTCTATGCTGAGAATGAGTCTATGAGTATCCTGCTTCATATTAGTATTTTTAGGATGATTTTGTATAAAATCCAATATATTGGGTAATTTTTGAATGATTTTATCTTTGTGAAAATCTTTAGATGAAAAATATAAAGTAAGGATATTTTTGTACAAAGTAATTTTTTCTATATACAATTGCTGCGCCAGCCACTTTAGCCTAATAGCATCTATCAATTCTAATGTCTCTGGTGGTAAATCACCGAAACGGTCTTTTATTTTTTCTATAGTGTTTAATAAATCTTTTTCGCTAGTAGAATCGTTTAGCTCTCTATATAGCTTGATACGTTCTATACTTGTAGGTACATAGAATTCTGGAATTAAAATACTACGATCTGTATCAATAGTTATCTCAGATGAAGGTATGTTTAATTCTTTATCACTAATAGGCATATTCATTTCCTGACGTAGCTCTATGAGAGCTTCATCTAAAACTTTTTGATACATCTCATAGCCTACATCCTCTATGAAACCACTCTGCTCGGCTCCGAATATAGAACCAGCACCACGAATTTCTAGATCTTTTAATGCTACAGAAAAACCAGAACCTAAATCGCTAAATTCCTCAATAGTTTTTAATCTTTTTTGTGAAACAGTGGATAAAAATGTAGCTGGAGGTATGAGAATATAGCAAAAAGCTTTTTGATTTCTACGCCCTACTCTACCACGCAATTGATGTAAATCGCTAAGGCCAAAATTTTGACCATCATTTATGAAAATAGTATTTGCCATAGGCATATCTATGCCAGACTCTATGATAGTAGTAGAGACTAAAACATCTATTTCTCTTTGTAGAAAAGCCATTGTAACGGTTTCTATTTCCTCAGCTTTCATGCGACCATGAGCTATGCCTACGCGTGCTGTGGGCACTAGATTGTTTATCAAATTTGCTATATCTGCTATTGTACCTATTTTATTATGTATAAAAAATACTTGTCCGCCACGTTCTAATTCTTGTTCTATAGCATTTTTAATGAAATTAGGCTCAAAAGTTCTCACTTCTGTATGAATAGGTTGTCTATTAGGTGGTGGAGTTCGTAAAACACTAATATCTCTAGCACCCATCAGAGACATCTGCAGGGTACGAGGTATAGGAGTAGCAGATAGATATAGAGTGTCCACGTTAGCTTTTAATTGTCTAATTTTTTCTTTTGCTGAAACGCCAAACTTTTGCTCTTCATCTATAACTAAAAGTCCTAAATCATGAAATTTAACATCACCACTCAGCAATCTATGAGTACCGATGATAATATCTATTTTGCCTTCGGCTAGCTGTTTTAATATCTCTTTTTGCTCTTTGCTACTACGAAAGCGATTTATGAAATCTACAGTAACTGGTAACTCTTGTAAGCGTTCTGAGAAAGTCATATAATGCTGAAAAGCCAGAATAGTTGTAGGAACTAATATAGCTGTTTGTTTACCATCTAAAGCAGCTTTGAAAGCAGCTCTCACAGCAATCTCTGTTTTACCAAAACCTACATCTCCACAGATCAGTCTATCCAT
>LUZL01000018.1 GCA_001603615.1 Bacteroidales bacterium Bact_20
GTAGATTTTATCAAAAATAACAAGTATAGTGAAATAATAGAATGTGAATTAGAGATATAGGGAGACGGGGGAGACGGGGTGATAGGGTGACAGGGTGACTGGGAGACAAGGGAGATGGGGTGACGAGGTGACGGGGTGAATGAATAGGTGAGGGGAGAGAGACTTTTGGAATAATAATTATTATATTAGTAATTCATCAACATTTAATTGCCAGTTGTCAAAATTGCCACTACTCATTAATAAAATAACTGCGGGGAATTTAACATTCTCATAAATGAATTTTTGTATTTCATTAATGTCAGTAGTTACTAATAAATGAGGATCATCAAAAGCGATACGTACATCATCTAGAGATAAATCTGGTAATTGTTTTAAGGCTAGAGCATGTTTACTATAAAATACAATAGGAACATCTGATTTCATCAATGTATTACGATATTGAGGAATAAAATTTTTATTTAAACTGGAATAAGTATGCAATTCAAAAACTGAAATCAATTGTCTATCTGGATAACGCTCTCTCACTGCATTAATAGTAGCTCTTACTTTAGAAGGAGCATGGGCGAAATCTCTAAAAACAATTAATTTATCATTTTCGTATAATTTTTCTAATCTTTTCTCTGCAGATTTATAGCTCATCATAGCTTCACAGAAATCTTTAGTATCTATGCCCATATATTCACAAACGCAATGTGCTGCAGCGATATTTTGCATATTATGTTTACCAAAAACTTGTAAGGGGAATAATTTTCCTAGATAATTCAAATAAAAAATCCCATTATCTACTAAATAAGGGAAAGTGGAATAATATTTAGGTGATACATTCAGAGAAGCATTATCTAAAACATTATGCACTAAAGGCTCATCTACTGCAAACAAAGAGCCATCTGAAGGGATAATTTGTGCAAAATTTTTAAATTGTTCTAAATATATTTCTAAAGTAGGAAAAACATTAGCATGATCCCAATCTATACCATTGATGATACCAATATTGGGCTTATAAATTATGAATTTAGGTATTGGTAGCTCTGCACTAGCCAGATATTCATCTCCTTCTATAACTATGATAGGTGCTTCATTACTGAGCCTGACATTATACTCAAAACCATTTACTTTAGAACCTACCAAATAATCAAAAGACATATTTAGATGTTTGAAAACGTGCATTATCATACCAGTAACAGTAGTTTTGCCATGGCTACCACCGATGACAATTCTAAGTTTATTTTTTGAATGCTCATAAATAAATTCAGGTAATGACAAAATTTTGATACCTAAGTCTTTAGCTTTAGATAATTCAGGATTATCACCTTTAGCATGCATACCAGAAATCACTAAATCTATATCTGGTAAAATATTGTCTGAAGAAAAACCTATTTTGTCTGGTAGCAAATTATATTTTTTCAAATTATCCTTAGCAGGATTAAAAATTTCATCATCAGAACCACTAATAATATGGCCTGCTCGATGAAGAGCAATTGCTAACTGATGCATCACAGCACCACCGATAGCTATTATGTGTATTCTCATTATATTGATTTAAAAAATTTAAGAATTTAATCTGACCTTTAAATAATTAAGATAAGACTCTACTAAATCAAGCTGATAAACTTGATAACTTTTATTAGCTAAATCATAAGATTTATCCAATTGTCCCATTAATTCATAGACTATAGCTAGATTATAAAGAGCTTTTGCCAATATTACTTTATCATTATCATCGTAAATATACTTTTGGTAAATTTCAATAGCTTTATTTAAATCATTTCCCTTAAGGAATTTAAAAGCATTTTTAAAATCTTTATTAGTATTAGCATAAATACTTCTAACTGTTATCATTTCAGGAGAGAATAATTGCTTCACTACGCTACGGGCAAAAGCATAGCCCCAATGAGTGGTGAAATCTTGTGTTTTAAAAATATTTTGTAAAGCCTCTGCTTTAGTATTACCTGTAGCATGAAAAATGGGTTCTTGAGAAAAATCAAAATGTCTAACTAATCCATTAACATCATAAATCCTCAAAATAGCTCTGAAAACACCTTTTCGTGAAGCATAGTAAATAGTAGTGCCACCATAATCTTGAGAAGTCTCTTGTCTGTTTTCTTCAATATTATTATCAAAATATGCTTTAAAATAATCCAAAGTTATCAACCAACAAGCATTATTGTTTTTTAAAATAATTATAGCACTATCAGCACTCAAAGTATCATCTAAATTATTAATATTAGCAATAGGTAAATCTATCAAAGCTACTTCAAAATTTAATGTTTTCAGAGTGTCATATAAAAAATTAATAGTAGCTATAGATCCCTGTCTTTCTAAACCTCTAAAAAGATAATCAAGTGATTCAGACTGCTCAATAGCCTTGTCTTTTGTAATTCTATTAGCAATGAGAAATTTGTTTATAGAGCAATTGTCATCTGATAAATAAAATTGAGAAGTACGACTCCACTTGTAATATTTAATTTCACTACATGACAGCAAAAAAATAAGTGCAATAAAAATAAAATATTTAATTTTCATATTGATTACAGGCTAATAAAATTTTTTAATAAGCAAAAATAGAAGAAAAATTTTAAAAAATTAAATTTTCTATTAAATTTTTAATATAAATTTGCATAACAAATCCTAAAAAACAATAATTATTATGAAAAAGATCAATTTAACCGTTATGTTAATTGTTGCTACTCTTTTATTTTTAACAAGTTGCAACAAATATGAAGAAGGCCCTAGCATAAGCCTTAGATCAAAAACAGAAAGATTGTGCAATATATGGAAACCAGTAAAGATACTCGTTAATGGTTCAGAAACAATTTTAAGTGCCGACCAACAAAAAATTACAGTAGAATTTCAAAAAGATGGTGATGTATTTATTACATTTTACTACCTAGGCATAGCAGTACCACAAACAGGGAAATGGGAATTTTATGATAAATCTACTAAACTTATATTGACGATGAATACAGATGACTCTGATCCATCAAAAGATACATTGACCATATTAAAACTAATGGAAAAGGAACTTTGGTTAGAAGAAAAAATAGATAGTGATATCATGGAAATACATTTAGAACCTAAATAAAAAAATTTTAAGAATAATTTCATGAAAAAGTATTAAAGATTTTTATCTTTAATACTTTTTTTATTCCTTTTTCACTCCAGGCACCATAGGGACAAAACTAAAAAAACCGTGATAATCTACCTTAAAATTTTGTTCATCTAATTTAGTTATTTTATTCATTACTTGAGTATTAATAGAACTATTAACAGGAGCTACTAAAATACCACCCACTTTTAATTGATTTTTTAACACATTAGGTATACCATCTATGGCAGCTGTGATAATAATTCTATCAAAAGGAGCATATTGTGGTAATCCTTCATAACCATCTCCAAGAAAACAATGAACATTATCATAACCTAAAGCATTTAGCAAAGTTTGAGCTTGATGATATAATTTTTCAATACGTTCAATAGTAAAAACTTCTGCCCCCATATGAGCTAACACAGCAGCCTGATAACCACTACCAGTACCTATTTCTAATATTTTAATATTAGAAGTAACTTCTAATAATTCAGTTTGAAAAGCTACAGTAAAAGGCTGGCTGATGGTTTGCCCCTCACCAATATCAAAAGGTTTGTCTAAATAAGCAAAATGTTCCAGTCCAGCAGGTAAAAAGAAATGTCTAGGTATTTCGCTCATAGCTTTTAAAACATTTTTATCATTTATACCTTTATTTTCAATTTCTTTAATAAGTTTATTTCTCATTCCTTGATGTACAAGTTTATCTATTAGGACTCTATTGCCTATTTTGATAGTTTTTTCTTGCATCATAGTATTTGACTAATTTATGGCAAAATTATTAAATAATATTAAAAAATGTAGGGTATAATTTTTAAATGTATTGTTTTGACTGACTAAAAAATGAAGGAAAAGTTAACAGTTTTTCTGTTTAACTTTTAGTATTACATCAATATTTTAACTTCATCAATCTCAAATACCGTTCCCATGCCCATCTATCGTGCGATGACAGATTCAATAACCGCCCTATATCTGATACTACCTCATCTTTTAAATACTTATTTATCACTACAAACCACATCAGATAGTTCTGCAGGTACTTGGTAGCTACTCCTCTAAACTTACTCATCCAAATGTGTAATCCTTTAATCTTTTTCTCCGCTACTTGTGTGCTATATACTGCCAGCCCTTTAGTTTGCTTTCTCACTAATACCTTTTTAGTTGCCGATTCTGTTACTGCTTTTTTGAACTCTTCGTTTGGTTTGATACATATCAAATTATTCTCAGATGTTCTTCTTTTTAATTCTTCTTTTATCTGTTCGTTTTGTACTCTTTTTTCACCAGTATGTTTGAAAAGTAAATTACCCTCTCTATCTGTCATCACTAACACTGCTACATTTGGATGTACAGTTTTCATTGCTTGCTCTTTCTCTTCTAAACTTTTGAACCTGCGTCCTTTCTCTGAATATTCCATTAATAGCTCATCTGCTTCTATAATACCAGAAAAACTTATTCCTCTTTCTAATCCTTGTATAGCAGACAAAATCTTATGTCTCCATCTGAAACTTGTAGGTAGGCTGATACCTACTTCTTTAGCACAAGCTCTGAGGCTCTTGCCCTCAAGCATACATTTTAAGTAATCCATAAAAAGATAGTACTTATGAGAATAATAAACAAAGGATTTAGCAGTTTCACGAAATTGGTATTTGCAATATTTGCATTTATAGACTTGTCTGCCATTGCGAACACCTGCTTTGATGACATGCTCGCATCTACATCTAGGACATATAGGAGCAGTAGTTAAAATCTTGATTCTTTGGTAATCTAAGGCTGTAAGTCTATTGCTATTCAGAAATTCGTAGAGATTATCCAGGAATTCACGTTTGCCCTCTTTTGTCAATGAAAGCATATCTGCTATGACTTCGGATGAATATTCCATAAAATTTATTTTTTTACAAAAATAATAAAATAATTAAATACTAAAACTTAAACATTTTTGTTTGTTAAAAATCAAGGATTAAAAATTTTACAAATTTTTAATCCTTGTTAAGTTCACCCTTTTCTTTTTCTTATTTACTCATATCTTCTCCATTTCGTTTCTTACTATATGATTATCACATTACTTATTATTTTTTAATTATAATTTAAGGTATACAGTGTCTCACATCATTATATACTGTATTATCTCCTAATTGATATGCTTTTACAAAGTTTTCGCACCATTTATCTCTATCATTGTATATGCGATATATTTTCCCTCTCGAGGTATAGGCTTGTGCATATGTGCTATCTAGTTCTATTGTTTTGTTATAATATTTCATAGCTTCATCATATTTTTTTTCATTGAAACATATGTTGCCCAATAAATAATAGATTTCTGGATCAGTTGGATCCTTTTTTAATGCTTTTTCTAAGGTTTCTTTAGCTGCATCATTTTGATTGTTATATATATTACTTATAGCTTTTAGTTTGAGATCTTTGACTTTTTCTTTATTATTACTGCAACTAAATAATAAAAATGATACAATTAAAATTAAACAAATTCTACAATTCATAATTATTTTTTTAATTAAAATTTGATATAATTTTATTTATAAGCTTCAATTTTTCATTTAAAAGTTCTTTGTTTTTAGCTTCTACTATGAGTCTTAAATAAGGTTCTGTATTAGATGGTCTTATATTAAACCACCAATCTGGATAGTCTAATCTATACCCATCAAAATCATAAAAGGCTACTGGTGCTTTTTCATTTATAAAATAATCTTTTACAGCATTCATAGCTTCTAGTTTATTATTAATTTTGTAATTAATTTCTCCAGAATTTTCGTATTTTTTTATTTTAGCAATGATTTCAGAAACTTTTAATCCTTTTTTAATAAAATCAGAAATTATATTGGTTATCAATATACTAGCTAGTAGTCCAGAGTCACTATAATAAAAATCTCTGAAATAATAATGTCCAGCTAGCTCACCACCATAGATACCATTAATTTCTCTTAATTTTGTGGCTGCGTATGCTCTACCCACTCTCCACATTACTATTTCGCCACCCATTGGCTCTATATATTCAGCTACTGATTTTGATGTTCGTATATCTTGTATTACTTTGCCTTTTTCTTTTTTTTCTTCTAAAAAATAATGACCTAATAATCCTATCATTAGGTCAGGGGAAATAAAATTACCTTTTTCATCTACAAACATTACTCTATCTGCATCGCCATCAAATATCATCCCAAAATCTTTTTTTCTCTCTATTACAATCTTTTTTATATCTATTAAATTTTTTTCATCTAGTGGATTAGCCTCATGGTTAGGGAATGTACCATCTAAGTCATCAAAAATATATTCAGCTTGATTTGCAAATATTTCATGAATATATAATCCAGCCATTCCATTGCTACAATCTATTGTGAAATTAAGGTTTAAATCTGGTTTTAAATATTTTTTTAAAAAATCTATATATTCATTTTTATAATTAAATTCTTGATAAGTCCCTTTTGATGAAATATTAATATTCTCATTATTTTTTATTAATTGTTCTATATTATTTAATCCATCGTCATAGCCAATAGGAGAAGCATTTTTACCAGAAAACTTTAAACCATTGTATTCTTTAGGATTGTGACTAGCTGTTATCATTATTGACCCATCAAAATTATATTTTGCTGTTCCCCAATATATAGATGGTGTAGTAGCTAATCCTGCATCATATATATCGCATCCAGCAGACAAAAGTCCTTGTATCAATGCATCATGTATCTCATCAGATGATGTTCTCACATCTCTACCGACTAAAATCTTTTTTATACTAAATATCTGTGGGAAATAATATCCTATTTTTACAACATCATCTTTATTAAAATCTACTCCATAGATACCTCTAATGTCGTAAGCATGAAAAGCTCCCATAATTTTTTTTTGACAAATTTACAATAATTTTAATAATTTAATATGTAACTATGGCATTATTATTCTATTATTATTTATAATTTCGTGAAATATTTTTTTAATGAAAAAGATAATTAACTTACTATTAGTGTTTTGCGTCAATATTAGTCTTTTATCACAAATTTCATTTACTGATATTGAGAGACAGCAGAGAATATTTAAAGATATGAAAGTACTATCACACGATACCCTAATGGGTAGAAAATCTGCTAGCATATACGAGTGGAAAGCTGGTAATTATATTATTAATGAATTAGAAAATTTAAAAACAAATAAATGCAATATAACATATTTACAGGATTATAACTCATTTAGATTTGCATTTACTATCAAAAATCCTAAAAATAATAAAAAGGATACTACAGCTGACATAATTGCATATATTGACAATAAGGCTCCTTTCTCTATTATCATCGGAGCTCATTATGATCATGTAGGTTATGAAATCTATGATAGTACTAAAGGTCAATATTTAATATACAATGGTGCTGATGATAATGCTAGTGGCACTGTTGGATTATTAGAATTAACTAGATACTTATCATATGGATTTTTAACAAATTTTAATTATATCATCTGTTTTTGGGGAAGCGAAGAGTTAGGCATGTATGGCTCTGCTTATTTTTGTCAAAAAATTTTACCTAATATCAATGTCCCTGATATAATTTTATATATAAACTATGATATGATTGGTAGGTTAGGGTACAAAAAAAATATTCTAACCGTCTATGGCACAGCTACAGCAAAAAATTTAAAATCTATTGTTCCAGATAAGTTAGATACTGTGAAAATAAATAAATTACCGATGGCTTTTCCATTTAGTGATCACACATATTTCTATGCTAATAATATCTCATATTTGTATTTTACTACTGGATTACCAAAAACCTATCATACTTTAATAGACGAAATAAATTTGATAAATTTTAATGGGATTTTATTTACTATTAAGCTGACTGAACAGATTTTATCAGAATTAAAACCAGAAGAATTATATTTCAAAAAAATAAAATTACATCATTATATTTTTACGGGAGTGAAATATATTTTACAATAATATATATATATATTTTGGTTTAAAATATAAAAATGACAAATTGGCATTTTTAATTGTCTGGCATAATTAATGATTACCGAAAAGCAAAACATCAAAAAAACAAAAGATATGAGTGAAATTAAAATTAAACCTTTAGCAGATCGAGTAGTTATCGAACCAGCACCTGCTGAGGAAAAAACTGCAGGTGGCATTATTATCCCAGATACAGCAAAAGAAAAGCCTTTAAAAGGTACTGTTGTAGCTGTAGGCAGTGGCAAAAAAGATGAACCGATGACAGTAAAAGTAGGTGATCAAGTTTTATATTCCAAGTATGCAGGTACCGAAATTACTATTGAAGGAAAAGAATATTTGATTGTTAGAGAATCAGACATTTTAGCAATTATTTAATTATTAATTAACATTAAAAATAAAAAAACTATGGCAAAAGAAATTATATTAGGCTTTGATGCACGTGAGCAATTAAAAAAAGGTGTAGATAAATTAGCAAATGCAGTTAAAGTAACCCTTGGTCCTAAGGGACGTAATGTAGTTATTGAAAGAAGCTATGGAGCTCCTGTAACTACTAAAGATGGTGTGTCTGTAGCTAAAGAAATTAGCCTAGAAGATAAATTTGAAAATATGGGTGCTCAAATGGTAAAAAAAGCTGCTAGCGAAACTAGTGATGCAGCTGGTGATGGTACCACAACAGCAACCTTATTAACTCAAATTATCTTTAATGCTGGACTCAAGAGTGTAACTGCTGGTGCTAATCCAATGGATCTCAAACGCGGTATAGACAAAGCTGTAAAAGCTGTTATAGAAAACTTAAAACAACAATCTCAACAAGTAGGTGATAGCTACGAAAAAATAGAACAAGTAGGAACAATATCAGCTAATAATGACCCTGAAATTGGTAAAACTATTGCTGAAGCAATGAAAAAAGTAAAAAAGGAAGGTGTGATTACTATAGAAGAAGCTAAAGGTACAGAAACTACTGTAGATGTGGTAGAAGGTATGCAATTTGACCGTGGCTATATTTCACCTTACTTTGTTACTAATTCAGAAAAAATGATTGTAGAATATGATGACCCTTATATACTACTTTATGATAAGAAATTAAGTGGAATGAAAGAACTCCTGCCAGTACTAGAAAAAGTTTTCCAAACTAATAGACCTTTAATTATTGTCGCTGAAGATATTGAAGGTGAAGCTTTAGCTACTTTAGTAGTTAATAAATTGAGAGGTTCTCTAAAAGTAGCTGCTGTAAAAGCTCCTGCTTTTGGTGATAGAAGAAAAGAAATGCTAGAAGATATAGCTATATTGACAGGTGGTACAGTTATTAGTGAAGAAAAAGGATTTAAACTAGAAGATGCTACACTAGATCTTCTAGGTCAGGCAAAAAAAGTTACTATTGACAAAGATAATACTACTATCGTAGAAGGTGCAGGCAAAAAAGAAAATATAGAAGCTCGCATTAAACAAATAAAAGTACAAATAGAAGATGCTAAAAGCGATTATGACAAAGAAAAACTACAAGAAAGATTAGCTAAATTAGCTGGTGGTGTAGCTGTTATTAGAGTAGGTGCTGCTACTGAAGTAGAAATGAAAGAGAAAAAAGATAGATACGACGACGCTTTACACGCTACACGTGCTGCTATAGAAGAAGGTATAATACCTGGTGGTGGTGTTGCTTACATTAGAGCTATTGACATTTTAGATAAAGTAGAGATAGCTAATGAAGATGAAAAAATCGGTGTAGATATTATCCGTAGAGCTCTAGAGGAACCTCTACGTCAAATAGTAGAAAATGCTGGGTTAGAAGGTAGCGTAATTGTTCAAAAAGTAAAAGAAGGTAAAGGCGATTACGGATTTAATGCTTATACTGAAAAATTTGAAAACTTACTAGAAGCTGGTGTAATAGATCCTACTAAAGTATCTAGAATAGCTATAGAAAAAGCTGCTTCTATAGCAAGTGCACTTCTTATTACAGAAGCTGCTATTGCTGAAATACCTGAAGAGAAACCTGCAGTTCCATCTATGCCTCCAATGGATTACTAAAATACTTTTAATACATAGTAAATACAAAAGAGTCGCATCAATAAGCGACTCTTTTTTTTGTTAGTTATGTGTGCTATTTATATTGCGAATTATTTTTTATAGATTTATGTTTAAAATTATTGTAAATTTAGTACCTTTTCCCAATGCACTTTCTACAAATATTTGACCATTCATATCATTGATAATATTTTTTGTTATAGCTAATCCTAAGCCTGATCCTGATGTTTTTGTGGTGAAATTAGGTTCAAAAATTTTATTTAGCTCTTCATCAGATATACCTATACCATTATCTTGAATATCAATAATTACACTTCCATTTTTTGTTTTTAAATCTATTGTTATTAGACCACGTCTATCCATTGATAATGCCTGTACAGCATTTTTTATAATATTTGTAAATGCTCTACTCAGTCTATTCTCATCACCATAAACCATCACTTTGTCTACATTGGTATTCATTATGATATCATAATCATCACTTTGGAATAAGGCAACTAAATTTTGTAAAAGTTGTACTAAATTTACATCTTTGTCTTGAGGTTCTGGCATTTTATTAAATTGTGAAAAAGCTGTTGCAATATCGGATAAATGTTCTATTTGTTCTAATAATGTAACTAAATATTTATCTATGTCTTGTTCAAATCTTTGTTTATCATTTTTCCATGTTTTTTGTAGAAATTGTACACTTAATTTCATAGGAGTGAGAGGATTTTTTATCTCATGAGCTACCTGCTTAGCCATTTCTCTCCATGCTATCTCTCGCTCACTCTGAGCTAATTTCTCTGCTTTTTCAGCTAATTCATCTACCATTTGATTATATTGCTGTACTAGTAAACCTATCTCATCATTACTTCTATATGTAATCTTTTCATTTTGCCTAGACAAACTTAAAGTTTTTAATCTTTTGCTAATTAATTTTAGAGGTCTATTAATATATCGTGTGATTATGAAAGTGATAATAAGAGATACTAGTAGTAATATAGCATAAATATTTATAAATTTACCTATTAGCTCACTTAATTCTACTCGCAATTCAGAAATTTGATTAAACATAGGTATAGACAATATACCTACAATATTTTTATCTTTAAATATTGGTAAATATGTATTCCAATATACAAAATCCCCAATAATTTCTTGATGAGTATAATACCAATTATCTCTCCATTTATTTTGCCAATAAACATCTGAATTCATTAAATCAGTTAATAAATTATTCTGAAATAAAGAAAATTGTGTAGAAGATAATAGCCTACCATTAGTATCGTAGAAATGTAGATCTGCGAAATAAGAATATTTATATTTCCATAATAATGTATTAATGTTATCTGAAGTAATATTATTATTTAAAATATCATTTTGAAATGATAAATAAAGCCCATAGTTACGATCAAAATATTTCTTTTGCAATTGAGTCAAAAAAGTATGTTGTAGGTATCTAACAGAAATAATACCAGATATTAATATTACTATAGTAATAATAATTATCAAAGTCAATTGCAGTCTACCTGCCAAACTTTGTAATATTTTTTTAATATTAAATCCTTTTATTATCAAATAATAGAAAATATAGAGTAACAAAACTATTATAATAAAATAAGAAAAAATGCTTAGCCAGCTCGGTAAAGAATGATTAGATACTAGAATAATATATTTCTGATTGTCTACTTCGCTTTTAATAGCATATTTCCCATTATATTTAAATAATTTACCAATAGGCTCTGACTGTATAATATTATCTGCTCGCAATGGGAAAATAGTATTACCATAGCTCTGTAATAAATTATTGTTTAAATAAGTAGCATAATCTATATGTGCTGGTAATAATTGCTCCTCATCAGCATTAACTAATAATTCCAAATATCCCTCTGGCCTAAATGGTTTCTTTTTATAAAATTCTAAAAATAAATAATGAGGTACCTCACTTGTTAGCTTTATACTATATAAATAATAATTGACATCTCCACTAGTAATAAAATATAACTCATCAGAGATTTGTTGAGTCTGAGAATTTCCTATAATGCTATCATAATAATTCCAACAACTAATTTTACTATTACTATTCACGAATATATCATTATCGCAGCAGATGAAGCCTAAAATATCATATTTCCCTTGAAATGAAGATAAATAATGATCTTTGAGATAGCTGAGCCAATACATATTAGTATCTAAATGCTCTGTATATTTCAGAACAATAGCATCATCAGCTATTTGATTTTTTAAATCTTGTAAGTGATTTTCTAAAATAAGATCTCTCTCTGAGCTTATTTTAACTGCATTTAATAATAAATAATTAGAAAAACTCTGATGCTGAACTCTCAAAAACAGTCCACTTGTGAGAGCTATCACAAAAACACCAAAAAAATAAATGAAATATCTTTTTATCCATCTCTTTTGTATAAATGTAAGTAGATAAACTATCATCCACAAAGCCATGCCCACCATGGATAATAATATATAAAAACTCTGATCTTTTAATAAAAATATAAAAAATATCACATAAAAAATAAATCCAGAATAAACTACCTTTTTAGGTGGTTTATGTATAATCATCATCCTCATCAGCCATACCCATACTGCCAATAAACTAATAGACAAAAATATTACAAAAAAAACGTCTATCTTAGTTACTATCCATTCATAATAACTATATGGAAACTCTGTAGCATTAAAAATCTTATATAACCAGATAAAAATGTTACCAGAAATAAATAGAGAAATGAAAAAATAAAGTAATTCTCTATATTTTACTGATATTAGTTTAGAACTAAGCTTAATGATTAATACTCCAAACCATAAAACCAAAAATGTTTTGCCAATATTATTAAATGTAAGTGATAAAGCAAAAAAAGAAGGATTAAAAATATAATATTTCAAAGATAATGACTGTACTAATATCCACAGTAAATATGTAATGATAACAATAAAAATAAAAAGTATATAAACTTTTTTATC
>LUZL01000019.1 GCA_001603615.1 Bacteroidales bacterium Bact_20
TAAAGATTATGAATATAATCTTAAAAATAAAAATAAAATTAGTTTTTAATTATGCCTAAAAATTTTTATGATAAAATACCTACTCATGTAGCTATAATAATGGATGGTAATGGCAGATGGGCTTCTAAAAAAGGATTACCTAGAGTCAAAGGGCATGAGGCTGGCATAGATGCCGCTAAAAAAGTTATTAATATTGCTGGTGAACTAGGAATAAAATACTTAACCCTTTTTGCTTTTTCTATTGAAAATTGGGGTCGTCCACAGGATGAGGTTTCTTATCTTTTTTCTCTTTTTGATAAAGCTATTAGTCTGTATTCTGATGAATTAATTGAAAAAGGTGTCAGAGTGAAATTTATGGGTGCTTTATCACTTCTACCAGAAAATATCCAGCAGGGTATAGCTGCTCTATCATCTGAAACAGCAAATAATGATAAGTTAACTCTTGTAATTGCTCTTAGTTATGGCTCTAGACAAGAAATAGTAGACGCTACTAAAGCTATTGCTCTCGAGGTATCTCAAGGGCAGATTTCTATAGATGACATTACTATAGATACTTTCAGACAGCATTTATATTTACCTGAATTACCTGATCCGGACCTCATCATACGTACTTCTGGTGAAAAAAGATTTTCTAATTTTTTACTCTTCCAATCTGCTTATAGTGAACTTTATTTTACTCCAGTTTTGTGGCCAGATTTTGATGAAAACGAATTTGACAAAGCACTATTGGATTACTCCAATAGAAAAAGAAAATTTGGCAAATTATAAAACTCTAATTTATGAAAATATTATCCATTCTTTATTTAACTCAAATTATATGATTAAAAAATTTTTGTTTTTATATAGCTTTTTACTTATTTCAGTATTATTATCTGGACAAATAATAGATATAGACTATAGAATACCAAAAGAATATACTATTGGTGGTGTTTCTGTTTCTGGTATTCAAAATGAAGAGTCAAAGGATTTAATAATTATGATTAGTAATTTGACTCCAGGCAAAAAAATTACTATACCAGGTGAAGATATTCAAAATGCTATCAAAAATCTTTATAAACAAGGAATGTTTGAACGTATAGAAATATCTGTGATATCACGATCAGGCAATACTATTTATTTAGATATTTATTTAGAAGAAAAAAGTAGAATGTCTAGTTTGGTAATAGAAGGTGTGAGAAAAGGTGAAGCTAATTCATTAAAAGAAAAAATTAATATACATTCTGGTGATATTCTTACTGAATTTGCTATCACTAACGCTATAGATAAAATTAAAAAATATTATATAGAGAAAGGCTATAATAATGTAAATGTAAAAGTCTCTCAATTACCTGATACTACTGCTAAAGGTAGATCTATACTGTACTTATATGTAGATAAGGGAAATAGAGTAAAAATAGAAAGTATTAATTTTGAAAATAATAATGTACTAGCTGATAATAAACTAAAGAAGGCTATGAAAGACACTAAAGAAAAAAGTGTTTTCAATATTTTTAAATCTTCTAAGTATATACCATCTAATTATGAAAAGGATAAGTCAAATGTAATTAATAAGTATGCAGAGCTTGGTTACAAAGATGCAATGATTATCAAAGATTCTATTTATAAAGTTGATAATAAAAGCATTGCAATTGATATTTATCTGGATGAAGGTAAAAAATATTTTTTCAGGAATATATCTTGGGTGGGTAATACTAAATATTCTGATGAGTCTCTAAATCAAATTTTGCAAATTAAAAAGGGTGATGTATATAATGAAAAATTATTACAAACAAATTTATTTGCTAATCCTAATGGAGTAGATGTGGCTGCTTTGTATATGGATAATGGATATTTATTTTTTCAAATGAATCCTGTAATTACTAATATCGAAGGCGACAGCATCGATATAGAGATACAAATTTACGAAGGTAAACAAGCGACTATAAATAAAGTATCTGTCTTTGGTAATACAGTTACTAATGATAGAGTGATACTAAGAGAAGTACGTAGTAAACCTGGCGACTTATTCAGACGATCAGACATTATGCGTACACAAATGGAGCTGGCTCAGATGCGCTTTTTCAATCAAGAAAAATTAAACGTAAATATGAATCCTAATCCTACTGCTGGTACTGTAGATTTAGAATATGTAGTAGAGGAGGTTTCTACTAATCAAATAGAACTTAGTGGTGGATGGGGACTTGGTAGATTTGTGGGTACTCTAGGGTTAGTACTTAATAATTTCTCTTTAAGAAATATATTTAATAAAGAAGCATGGAAACCTATACCATCAGGTGATGGACAAGTTTTATCTATTAGAGGACAAACTAATGGACAATATTATCAATCTTATAATCTAAGTTTTATCGAGCCTTGGTTAGGTGGTAAAAGACCTAATACTTTGTCTATATCTTTATTTCATTCTTTAGAAACTAATGGTGTTAGTAAAAAAGAAGATGGCACTTATAACTCTGCAGGTACTTTACTAAAAAGACAAGAGATTTCTATTTCTGGTGCTAGTGTGGGCTTAGGAATAAAATTAAAAAAACCTGATGACTTTTCTCAACTATTTTTTTCTCTCAATTATTTACATTATAATCTTAAAGATTATGTTCAAACATTATCTTTTAAAAATGGTGTAGCTAATAATTTTAATTTGGGTATTTCTTTTGGAAGAAATTCAACAGATTCTCCTATATATCCTAAAAGTGGTAGCAATATTTATTTGTCAGTAAATTTGACTCCGCCATATTCTTTATTTAAAGATGATACTTGGGGCGAAATGCCAGATTCTATTAAATTTAAATGGTTAGAATATCATAAATGGAAAATAGAACTGACTAATTACACTAATATTTATGGTAAATGGGTATTGATGGCTAGAGCTAAATTTGGGTTTATGGGTTCTTATAATAAATCAGTTGGATTAAGTCCTTTTGAAAGATATTATTTGGGAGGAGATGGATTATCTGGTTTTTCTCTTGATGGTAGAGAAATAATAGGTATGAGGGGCTATGCTAATCAGGTACTTACACCACGTGATATCAAAGGTAATTATTTAGGTGGTACTATTTATGCTAAATATACTATGGAAATACGCTATCCATTATCTATGAATCCAATGGCTTCAATTTATTTATTGGGTTTCGTGGAAGCAGGTAATGCATGGCTTAATATTAAAGAATTTCAACCATTTAATGCTATGAAATCTACTGGTATTGGTATTAGATTATATATGCCTATGTTTGGGTTAATAGGTCTAGATTTTGGCATACCTTTTGATGAAACTTATGCAAATAAAAAATATCAAGGACAATTTCATTTTTCTATAAATGCATCTATTGATTAATCAAAAAAAAATAAAAATATTATGAAAAAGTTAATTTATTCAATTTCATTCATTTTCTTGACAATGGGCTTGATGGCTCAGAGTTCCACAAAAATAGCTTTTATAGATACAGAATTAATATT
>LUZL01000020.1 GCA_001603615.1 Bacteroidales bacterium Bact_20
CGATTCTAAAAGCTACTACTACGATAAAATCTGGATTTAATTGTTTAACTTGTTCTATAAAATTATTATCTTTTAAGGAGTTAGGTTGAGCTAAGGGCAGATTCAGTTCTAGAGCTTTTGTTTTAACTGCAGAAGATTGCATTTTGAGTCCTCTACCAGCTTGCTTATCAGGCATAGTAACGACAAGAGAAATATTAAAATTTTGTGTTAATAATTCTAAAGTAGGGACAGCGAAATCTGGTGTCCCCATAAAGATAATATTAAGATTTTGCATTTATCTATAAATTTTCCTTAGCTCTAGCCATGCTGATAGCTGTCAAAGCTGCCTCTACACCTTTATTGCCATGGCTACCACCACTTCTTTCTACAGCTTGTTCATAATTATTTGTTGTTAAAACGCCAAAAACCACAGGTATAGAGTTTAGAATAGACACTTGCATACAGCCATTAGCCACTGCATTAGATATGAATTCAAAATGTCTAGTTTCACCTTGTATAACGCAACCCAAACAAATAATAACATCATATAATTGTTTCTTTGCTATTATTTGAGCTAATTGCGGCAGCTCAAATGATCCTGGTACGTGTTTCACCAGAATATGTTCTGGCTTAGCACCATGCTCTACTAAGCTATCATATGCACCTTTTTGCAATTTTTCTGTAATCTCTCTATTCCAATCAGATACGATAATAGCATATCTAAATAATGATCCATCTAAAGATTCATTTGTACCATTATCTGATAAATTAATTTTTTTACTCATTTAAAATTTATTTATATTTCAAAGCTGTCTCTGCTCTAGCTATATATTTATCTATATCTCTAGCTTCTATAGAGCGTGGATATTTCACTTGAATTTCTTTATATATCCTTAGAGCATCTTTATAATTATCCATTAGCTCATATGTCAAAGCTAAACGAAGCAAATACATAGGCGTAGTAAAGTTATTATCACTATTTTTAATGGCTTTATTATAATATTTAATTGCTAATTCTTTATTATCTAATTCTAAGTAAGCATCTCCAATGGATCCCAGAGCCATAGAAGCTATAATATTATCTTTACCATTGTATTTTTTTAAATGTATAATAGCATCTTCGTAATTACCTTGTCTGAGGTATATCATACCAATATAATAATTAGCAAGCTTACCAGCTGGTGTGCTACCATATTGATCTACTATATCAAAAAAACCTAAATCTACGCCATCTCCATTGAGAGCTAGATTAAAGGAATCTATCAAATAATATTGCTCTGCCATAAACATGCTAGCAGCTGCTTCTTCTCCTTTTGGTTTAGATACAAATCTATTATATAAAACTATTATTAATATCACTGCTGTGATACCTATTAATACCCAAGAAAGTATTTTTTGATTTTTATTAACAAAACTTCCCATTTTTGAAAAAATACTCTGCTCTTTTTCATTATTTACATTTTGTTCTTGTTTATCTTTTGCCATAATTACTATTTTATATTTTGCAAAATTAAATTAATTTTTTTAAAAATAATATTTTAATTAATCAATAATAAAAATAAAACTTTCACACTAAGAAGTAAATATTATTTTTCATTCTATCTCTCTTTTTTTCTATTTTTGTCTTCACCCAGTCACCTATTCTCCCTATCTCACTGTCACCTAGTCTCCCAGTCTCCTCGTCTCCAAGTCACAAATTCACCCATTCACCTCGTCACCTCGTCTCCCCGTCACCATTTATCCATTATTCTATCTTAGCAACTCTCCTTTCGTGCCTACCCCCTTCGAAATCTGTAATTAAAAATTTTTTAACAATTTCTAGAGCTAATTCATTAGCAATAAATCTAGCCGGTAGTGCTATAGCATTAGCATCATTATGTTTGCGTCCAAGCTCTGCTAACTCAGGCATCCAGCAGTATACAGATCTCACTCCTTTATGCTTATTAGCCACTATATTTACACCATTGCCAGATCCACACATCAAGATACCAAAATTCACATCTTTGCTTACAATTAGGTTTGCTACCTTATGAGCAAAATCAGGATAATCTGCTGACTCTGCACTATATGTACCGCAATCTATTATCTCATATTCTGCAGATAATCTATTTTTTATGAATTCTTTCATTTCATAACCTGCATGATCTGATCCTATTGCTATTTTCATAAATTTTATATTTTTATTATTAATATTAAATTAAAATTCTCATAACTTTTAGATAATTTGTAGATAACTTTTAATAACTTCATTTTTAATTTACAAGAATTTTTATATATAAGTATTTTCATGAATATAATTCATATAACTTTTGATTAATTTTAATACTAGTTATCAACATTTTTTTTCTGTAAATAATATTTTATTTATTTACATTACCAAAATTAACAAAAAAATGATAATTGTAAATAACATTAATAATTTAAATAAAATTCATTAATTTAGCAATTAAATTAATGTAGAAAACTTGTTAATAAAATTATAAAAAATTAAAAAATTAATTTTGAAAAAAAGTTTTCTACATATTTACAATGTTATTATTATTATAAATTTTTAAATTTTAAAAAAAGAAAAGATAATATGGATAAAAGTATTGAAGAAAAAATAAAAAAATTAAAAAAAGAAAAAAATGCTATAATTTTGGCACATTATTATCAAGTACCAGAGATACAAGATATTGCAGATTATGTAGGGGATAGCTACGCATTAGCTAAATATGCTAAAAGTACTGAGGCTGATATAATCATTTTAGCTGGTGTCAAATTTATGGCAGAAACTGCAAAAGTATTAAATCCGACAAAAAGAGTTTTTATTCCAGATATGAATGCTGGTTGCTCCTTAGTAGATGCAGCACCTGTAGAAGAATTTAAAAATTGGATAAATATTTTTCACAATCCTTTTGTCGTTACATATATTAATTCTTCTATAGAGATAAAAATGTTGTCTGATGTCATAGTTACTAGTAGCAATGCTGTGAAAATTGTAAGTAAAATACCCGAAGATAAAACTATACTTTTCGCTCCTGATAAAAATTTAGGTAATTATGTGATGCAAAAAACTAATAGAAATATGCAAATATGGGATGGACATTGCTATGTACATGATCAATTGATTGCTGAGCAAATTATTAATCTTAAAAAACAATATGTTGATGCTCCTGTGATAGCTCATCCTGAATGTCAACCAACAATTTTAGCAATAAGTGACTTTATAGGTAGTACATCTGCATTATTAGATTATGTTAAAAATACTAATTTTGACAAATATATTATTGCAACAGAAACTGGTATTTTGCATCAAATGAAAAAAATTAAACCAGATGCGAAATTTATTATAGTACCAGCAAATGAAACTTGCAGTTGTAATGATTGTATGTTTATGAAATTAAATACTTTAGAAAAAATTTATGATAATCTGTTGCTAGAAAATAATGAAATCTTATTAACTGATGAACAAATTAATAAAGCTAAAATTCCTATTATGAGAATGATGGAAATGGCAGAAAATTAGTATGTTAAGTTTATTTATCAGTTTTATCATTAATAATTTGATTAATTTTGACAATTATATTGTTTTTTAATGAAAATTAATT
>LUZL01000021.1 GCA_001603615.1 Bacteroidales bacterium Bact_20
TGTTACTTTCAGAAATATTACAATATTCAGTAAAAAGGCCAGAATAAGTACGAGTGAGTATTTTAATAAATTCGTTCCACTCTGGATACTCAAGTTGGATCTTGTATATTTCATTTTTATCTTTTAAGAAAAATAATCTAGATTTAGATTTAATACCTTCACTTAAAGAAATATATCCAGCTTTTTCTAAAATTAATAAACTATTATAAAAATCTATTGGAGAGATATCATTATTTGATATGATATCATTAATAGAAAAAGAAAAAACTTCGTTCTCACCTTCTCCAATATTAAGATTGTAAAATTGTGAAATAATTTTATAGGTTTGTTTAATAATCTTAATATCAGGGAAACTTTTAATAATATTATTTTTAAAATCATCAATATCTGAACTATGAAAAAACAAAAATGCATAAGAAAGCTTAAGATCTCTACCTGCCCTACCTGCTTCTTGGAAATAAGATTCTATGCTATCTGGTAAATCCAGATGCACCACTAATCGGACATCTGGCTTATCTATACCCATACCAAAAGCATTTGTAGCCACCATAATTCTATACTGATTATTTATCCATGCTTTTTGCCTAGCTTCCCTCTCATCAGCACTCAACCCTGCATGGTAATAAATAGCTGAAAATCCTAAAGAATGTAAGTGCTTAGCAATAGTAACAGTTTTCTTTCTATTTCTAACGTAAATTATTGTACTACCAGTAAATTGCTTTAAAAGTCTAAGTAATTTACCCATCTTGTCCTCAGTCTCTATGACATTGTATATCAAATTTTCTCTATAAAAAGATTGTTTAAAAATATGAACATTTTTTAGATGTAGTTTTTCAACAATATCATCAACTACTCTTGGTGTAGCTGTAGCAGTAACAGCTAAAAAAGAGATATCTGGGAATATATCTCTAATACTTGCAATATTTAAATATGGAGGTCTAAAGTCATAACCCCATTGCGAAATACAATGTGCTTCATCTACAGCTACAAAACTAACCTTCATTTTAGATAATTTTTCTCTAAAAGATAAAGTTTGTAACCGCTCTGGAGAAATATAAAGTAGCTTAATGTCATTGCTATAAATACATCTATGTAATATCACATCAATTTCTCTCTGAGTTAGACCACTATGTATAGCTGCTGCTGGAATATTTCTTTTCAATAAATTCTCAACTTGATCGACCATTAGAGCAATCAATGGAGAGATAACAATAGCAATACCATCAAATGCGAGAGCAGGCACTTGAAATGTAATACTTTTACCACCACCAGTTGGTAAAAGTGCCAGGGTATCATTACCCGCTAAAACAGAATTAATAATTTCTTCCTGCAAAGGTCTAAATCGCGAAAACCCCCAATAATTTTGTAAAATTTCATAAATATTGCGATGCATTGGAGAGAAATATTTTATCAAAAATAAAAAAAATAATATTAATAAAAAACGTAAATTTAAATAAAAGTCTATTTATGTTAGAGTTTCTATTGGTTTAGCTCTAAGCTCGATGTATTCATAATATGCACGCCGATCAGACGCTGCTAAGTTCAGCATCCTCCCTACATCTTCTATCAATCTATTCACTAAATACTTGTGCTTAACTATATACCACATTATATAGCTCTGTAAATACTTCGTCGCTACTCCTCTGAATCGCCTATCTATCCATTGCGAAAATCTCCTCGTGTGTTTATTCACCGTATTTATATTATA
>LUZL01000022.1 GCA_001603615.1 Bacteroidales bacterium Bact_20
AAAAATATAGATCCTACAGCAAAGAAAATAGATAAAAACATTAATAATATATGAGGTATCAAAACAAAGGCTGGTACAGGATCTTTGTATCTTAAAATCACTTGTTTACCTTTATTATTTAAAATTATTTGCTTATCTTGATCTTTTAGTACAACTTCATAAATCATTTTGCCTGCTGCGGGTAATTGTGGTAGATATCCTATAAGCTTGCCATTTTCGTAATTCATCGTTTGTATTTGCCAATCATCATTACTTTTGAATCTTTTATATAGCAAAAGCCCATTAGCAGTCGTATCTCCGACTTCAATGATTATTTCTGCAGCTTTATTAGTCTGAGCACTTCTCGGTAGCTCGTATTTAATTTCCTTCCCTTTATAATTTACTTTATCATTTATTGGATATGTAGGTCCAGTAATCCTTTGAAAATATGCTATGGCAAAAGTAAAAATTATTGAAATCAAATATATCAACCAATTTTTCATATTTTTATTTTTTTAAAAAATTAAAATTCCATACCAAGATTATACATCATAAAAGAAAAAATATCAGTTACCTCATCTATTACTTTAGACATTGGTTTACCGCCACCATGACCTGCATCTGTTTCTATTCTAATCAACACAGGATTATTACCTGCTTGTTTTTCTTGTAGAGTAGAAATAAATTTAAATGAATGAGCTGGCACTACTCTATCATCGTGATCTGCTGTAGTTACTAGAGTAGCAGGATATTCTACATCCTCTCTGATATTGTGAAGTGGAGAGTATGCATATAAATATTTAAAATCTTCAGGATTATCGCTACTACCATAGTCACCTACCCAAGCCCATCCGATAGTAAATTTGTGATAACGTAGCATATCCATTACACCTACTGCAGGTAGAGCTACTTTGAATAAATCTGGTCTCTGAGTCATCACTGCACCTACTAATAGGCCACCATTAGAGCCACCTTTTATTGCTAATTTAGATGGAGAAGTATAACCATGTAATATCAAATATTCTGCAGCAGCTATGAAATCATCAAAAACATTTTGTTTTTTTTCTTTTGTGCCAGCTTCGTGCCATGCCTTACCATATTCTCCTCCACCTCTTATATTAGGGACAGCATATATACCACCTTTTTCTAAAAAAGGTATAATTGTGATATTGAATGTCGGTAATACACTTATATTAAAGCCACCATAACCATATAGTAATGTAGGATTGTTACCATCTAATTTAATATCTTTTTTATATGTGATAAACATAGGTATTTTAGTACCATCTTTAGATTTATAAAACACTTGCTCAGTGATATAATTATCAGGATTAAATTTCATTGATGTTCGGAAAAATTCAGTCATTTTTTTAGCATCTGCATCATATTTGAATATTGTAGGTGGATAAAGATATGAGGTGAAAGTGAAATATATATTATTATGCTCATAATATGTGCTAATGCCAGTAACTGTCCCCATAGTAGGTAGTTGAATTTCATTCAATATTTGTCCCGTTTTATCAGCTAAAAGTAATTTGCTTTTAACATCTTCCTGATAGTGAATAACCCAATAATCCTTAGTAGCATAGATACCATTTAATACATTTTTAGTTTCATCTATTACAGTTTCTATCTGAAAAGGTTGCTTTTTCAGATTTACTTTTATTAATTTATAATTGGGAGCATTATCATTTGTAATAAAATAAGCTATATCACCAATAATATCTACTAATGAATAATCATTTGCAAATCCACTGAATAATAATTTAAAGCTATTGTTTTTGATAGGTAATTTAGAAACACTTAATTGTAATCCACTTGTAGATTCAGTTTCATAAAGAAAAGCATATTTTTCATCCCTATCAATTTGTATAGAATAATTTCTTAATGGATAATCATTATTTTCATAGATTAATTTATCTTTATCTTGAGAAGTCCCCAGCTTATGATAATAGACTTTGTGGTATTCATTTTTTGCTGTAAAAGCTTTAGTAGAATCTTTAATTTCATATCCGCTATAGTAGAATCCATCTTTGTACCAAGCTATATCAGTGAATTTAGCCCATTTGATATGATCAGGTAGTAATCTCATAGCATTCATATCAAAAACAAATATTTCTACCCAATCACTGCCAGCTTTAGAAATACCATAAGCTAAATATTGATTATCATGAGAAAATGATAGTGTACTGAGTGATATAGTACCCTTAGAATCCCACTTATTAGGATCTAAAATTACTTGTTCTATACCAGATTTGATATCTTTTTGGTAGAATACGCTTTGATTTTGTAAACCTGTATTTTTGAAATAATAAAGTTTTCCTTGCTTTTCTGATGGTGTGCCCATACGCTCATAATTCCATATTTCTTCATAATATTTTCGCAATTTATCACGAAAAGGAATTTTTTCTAAATATGAAAATGTAAGTTTATTTTGCTCTTGTATCCACTGCTTAGTATCCGGACTATTCTCGTCTTCTAACCAACGATAGGGGTCAGCGACCATAGTACCGTGATAGTTGTCTACTACATCAACTTTCTTAGTTTTAGGATACTCTAATTTCTGTGCATATACTATATTCATAGTTAAAAATATTACAACATAAACAAAATATTTTTTCATAATTTTTTTACAAATATAGATTAAAATTTAGTATTTATTTTTAAATATCAATTTATATAACTAAAAATAAATATTTTAGTATTAAGTATAATTAATCTATAATAAAAAATCAAAAAAATTATACAAAAAAAATTATTAAATTTGTATAAATAAAAAATATTATTAACTTTGAAAATATTTAATTAAACAAAAATTATAATAAAATAGTCTAAAACATAATTAATATTATATAATTATAAAAAAATTAATAACTTTACAAAAAACAAAGGGAAAAAGTATTTGTAATGGAAAGTAAAACTATTGAAACAAAGAATATTACTAGAGAAGAGATTTATCATACGCTAAAAACAGTTTTTGGTTATGATAAGTTTAAACTATATCAGGAAGAAATAATTACAAGTTTGCTAAGTGGTCATGATACATTTGTAGTGATGCCAACTGGTGGAGGCAAATCTCTTACATATCAATTACCAGCATTATTATGTGAAGGTACAGCTATAATTATATCTCCTTTATTAGCTTTAATGAAAAATCAAGTAGATATCATTAGAAATATATATGCTGATGACAAAATAGCACATATGCTTAATAGTACTTTGCCACGTAGAGAGCTAAAACAAATCTTTGAAGATCTAGCAAATGGGAAAACAAAAATGCTATTTATTGCTCCAGAATCTCTAAAAAAAGAATCTTATACAGATTTTTTCAAAACTTTGAAATTATCTTTTTTTGCCATAGATGAGGCACATTGTATATCTGAATGGGGGCATGATTTCAGGCCAGAATATCGTATGATCAGGCCTATGATAGATGCTATAGGTCAAGATGTACCTGTCGTTTCTCTCACTGCCACTGCTACTCCTAAAGTACAAGAAGATATTATTAAAAATCTAAAATTAAAAAAACCTAATATTTACATTTCTAGTTTTAATAGACCGAATCTATATTATGAAGTAAGGCCTAAAACAAAAAATATAAATAAAGAAATAATTCAATTAGTTAGAGAAAGAGAAGGTAAAAGTGGTATAATATATTGTATGATGCGAAAAACCACTGAAAAAATAGCTGAATTGCTCCAAGCTAATGGAATCAATGCTTTACCATATCATGCTGGGCTGAGTGGTGCAGTGAGGCGACAGACACAAGATTTATTTCTTAGGCAGGATATAGATATCATAGTAGCTACTATAGCTTTTGGTATGGGAATTGATAAACCAGATATCAGGTACATTATTCATTATGACATGCCAAAGAGTCTAGAAGCATATTATCAAGAAACAGGACGTGCTGGCAGAGATGGCGGCGAGGGCGATTGTATTGCTTTCTATAATGAAGATGATCTTATCAAATTTGATAAAATGGAGCAAAATAATCGTGGTGTAGCTGAAAAAGAAATTTCTGATTTGATAATGTACGAGACTATTTCTTATGCAGAAAGCACTATTTGTAGGAGAAAGCTTCTCTTACACTATTTTGGCGAAGACTATCCAGATGATAATTGCCATAGCTGCGATAATTGTATTTATCCTAAAACTCAATTTGATGCTAAAAAAGAAGTTTTGACAGTATTAACTGCTATTAATGAGACAAAAGAACAGTACAAAGCTAAAATGATTGTCAAAATCCTTTTAGGTAATGATAAAGACAAAGCTTCTTTGAAACATTTCAAAGCTGAAAAACTTACAAGCTATGGTGCTGGTGCTGAATACGATGAGAAATTTTGGAATTCAATTATTAGACAAATATTAATTTTGAATTTTTTAACAAAAGACATCAATAATTATGGTGTTTTAAAAATAACAGAAAAAGGTAAAGAATTTTTAACAAACCCCAAAAGTATTATGCTGACAAGAGATAGAGATTTTTCTGAAGAAAATGAGGAACTAGATGATGAAATGAAAATGAAAGGTGGATCTGGAGCAGATATGATTTTGCTCAAAATGCTAAAAGATCTTCGTAATCAAATAGCTAAACAAAACAATTTGCCACCGTTTGTAATATTTCAAGATCCCTCACTGGAAGAAATGACCATCCAATATCCTATAACTATAGATGAATTACAAAATATCACTGGTGTAGGTGTGGGAAAAGCACAAAAGTATGGTCAACCTTTTGTAGATCTGATAAAACAATATGTAGAGGAGAATGAAATTGAACGCCCGAATGATATTATCATTCGCTCATCTGCTAACACTTCAAGCCTCAAAATATTTATTATTCAAAGTATAGACCGCAAGATTCCTCTAGATGAAATAGCTAATGCTAAAAATTTAACTTTTTACGAATTACTGGATCAAATCGATAAAATCGTTGCTAGTGGTATTCGTATAGATATTGATTATTTCATTGATGAAATTGTAGATCCTTATCATCAAGAAGAAATCTATGATTATTTTAGAAATGCTAGTACAGATGATATTCAACAAGCTTTAGAAGAACTTGGTGAAAATGAATATACTGAAGAAGAAATTAGACTGATGCGTATTAAATTTATCTCAGAAATGGGCAATTAATTTCTATTAACAAATTAAATATTAAAAATTATGGAAGAAGAAAAAGATTTAATTAACAATGATACTACAACTGAACCAGAAAATAATTTATCTGAACCTGTAGAAAATCAACATACTGAAACTCCTAGGACATGTAAATGCAATTATAATTTTTGGTGGCAATTAATACTTTCTATATTGCTGTTAGTATTACTCATATTGCAATTTATTCCAAATAAAAAAGCTAATGTAAAAACTGACCTTGTAGCTACCACTGTCAAAATAGCTCATATAAATGTAGATACTATTATGTCTAACTATCCATTAGTAGATACATTACAAAATAGGCTTCAACGACAAGTGAGTTCACTGGAAAATGATTTGATAAATAGACAAAATAGCTTACAAAGAAATATGCAAGCTTATCAAAATGATATGCAAGCAGGTAAAATAATCACTAAGGATGAAGCTAGTAGACGTGAACAACAACTAATGAATGAGCAACAACAGCTAATCTCTCTAAGAGATCAATATGATATGCAAATTCAACAATTGCAAGCTTCTATGCAAAAAGAAATCCTGGATAGCATCAAAACTGCTATTAATATTTTATCATTAGAATTTAGTTTTGATTATGTATTAGGATATTCTAATGAGGGAGCAATATTTTATGCTAATCCTAAATTAGATATAACAAACGAAGCGTTAAAAATATTAAATAATAGACTTAAAAAATGAGAAATATAACGAAATTTATTTTCATTTTATTTGCTATAACACTCTTTACTAATTGTAAACAACAATTAAACAAAGTAATAGAAGAATCATACCCAGATGGTAATCCCAAAATTGTTTATTACCTTGATAAAAATAATAACAAAGTAAAAATAGAAGAATACTATCCTAATGGTACTCTCAAATATACTGGTGGCCTAAATAATGAATTAAGACATGGTGAATGGAAATATTACCATCCAAATGGCAAATTATGGTCAGAAGGCACTTATGACAATGGTACAAGAATAGGGAAGAGTGTAACCTATTATGAAAATGGCAATGTACGCATTAAAGGGTCATATAAAGATGGGAAACCATTCGGTAAATGGTATTTTTATGATAAAAATGGTGAATTGATTGAGACTAAGAATTTTGATTAATTTACCATGGCTGATAATGTATATTTAGTCGCAGGACTAGGAAATATAGGTTATGAATATGAACATTCTAGACATAATATAGGTTTTGATATTTTAGATTTTTTTGTAGAAAAATATTCCTCATCTTTTAAGCAAGATAGGTATGCATTCAGAGCAGATGTAAAAATAAAAAATAAACTTTTTATTTGTATAAAACCTACTACTTACATGAATTTGAGTGGAAAAGCAGTGAATTATTGGGTTAAAATCCTTGATATTCCATTATCTCGTAGTATAATTATTTATGATGATTTGGAACTACCTCTAGGCAAAATAAGAATTAAAGCTAAGGGAAGTGCAGGTACACACAAAGGACTTGGCAATATCATAGAAACTTTACAAACAGAACAAATCCCTCGTATGCGCATAGGTATAGATAATAATTTTTTACCAGGACAACAGATAGATTATGTTTTAGAAAAATGGCCAAAAGATCAATGGGAAAAAATATCTAAAGTTTTTCCTATAGCTTCAGAAGCTCTTTATACATGGGCATTTGAAGGTATAGACAAAGCAATGAACAAATACAATAATATTATTATAGAATAAAAAGAATTTTGCTAAAATAAACTCTTTATGGCTAAAATGTTAGATTTAACTAAAGGTGATGAGCGTAAAGCTATTATTAAATATGCAGTTCCTCTAATAGTAGGTAGTATTTTACAAAATTTATATTCATTAATTAATAGCATAATAGTAGGTAATTATTTAGGTAAAGAAGCTTTGGCAGCTGTAGGAATATCTTTCCCTATTATATTTGCCATTATTTCTATGATTATAGGTTTCACAATTGGTCTTTCTATAGTAATTGGTCAATATTATGGAGGAAAACAATACGAAAACTTAAAAAAATCCATTAGCACGAGTTACATTGTTTTAATAGTTTTTGCTATAATAATGACTATTTTTTCTATAGTTACAGGAAAATATTTATTGCAGCTCTTAGGTGCACAACCAGAAATTTTGTCTCAAGCTACATCATATTTTAATGTGTTTTGTTTAGGTTTTTTATTTGCCTTTCCACTAAATGCTACAAATGCGGTTCTTAGAGGTGTAGGAGATTCTGTCACTCCACTATACTTTTTGATTTTTAGTATCGTTGTAAACTTCATTCTAAATTATATTTTTGTTGCTGTTTTGCATTTAGGTTTGACATCTACTGCATGGGCAAGTGTAATAGGTCAGATATTAGCACTGATATTGATGATAGTTTATATTAATAAAAAACATTCTTTTATCTCTATAAAGATAAAAGAATTGAAATTTGATAAAAATATTTTTAATTATATAATGAAAATTAGTCTCCCTAGTGGCTTTCAACAATTTGTTATAGCTATTAATGCTGTTGTTTTAATGAGTCTAGTAGCATCTTTTGGTACAGATGCTATAGCTGGATACTCTGTGGCTACTAGGATAGATGCCATAGCTGGAATACCAGCATTTATTTTCTCTTCTGCATTAGCTAATTTTGTGGCTCAGAATGCTGGAGCTCTAGAATTCAAAAGAATAAAAAATGGTCTGAAAGAAACTCTAAGAATGACTGTTTTCATGACTATCATAATATCTATTTTAATTATTATTTTTAGCGAATCAATTATGACTATCTTTACTAAAGATCCAGGAGTCATTGAAGTAGGTAGTGAATATTTGAGAATTATAAATTATTTTTATGTTTTATATGCTTTAATGTTTGCTTATCAATCTGTTTTTAGAGGTAGCGGAGACACTATGGTTAGTATGTTAATAACCCTTGCTGCGATTTGGATAGTACGTATTCCATTTTCATATATGCTTTCGCAACATTTGGGAACATTAGGAATATGGTTAGGTATACCTATTGGCTGGTTTATTGGCGTGATACTATCTTATAGCTATTATAAGTCTAGACGATGGGAATTAAAATTTGTTATGCAAATGCGTCAAAGACATTTACCTCCTCCAGAAATAGCAGATAATATTTGATTAGAAATATTATAGAGTTCTCTTTTTTAACAAATTTTTTTTAATCCTTTTTAATCCTATCGTAGGCTTCTGGATACATCTCTATCCATATTTGCTTAGCCATATCATACAATTGCTTTGATAATTCATTTTTAGGACCTAATTGTATATATTTAGGCATTTGTTTATCTATATCCTCAGCCTTTACATTGTTTCTTAATGAATATATTTGCAAATATAATTCTCTGGTTAAAGTCATTTCTTGATTTTTAGTTACTTCATATCCAGTCAATGCATGATTAATATAGTCTATTATATTTTCTATGTTTTGCGAGCCAGTATATATTACATATCCATAACTTTCTTCTGACGAAAAAGCAGCAAAAGTTGCTAAATTTAATTTTTCAACAGCTCTAGCTAAATAATCTGATCTATTATCATCAGTGAGTCCATTAATATATAATTTACTTACTTTGTAATCGCTTAAGTTTATAGTAGATTGGGTATAAATAAAATTAAAAGACATTAAAGCTACAATAAATATAAAATACTTTTTCATGACAATTTTTTTTATACAAATTTATACAAAATTATAATATTTTATAGATTTTTATAATATAATTTTCAAAATTTTTATAATAAATATTTGTCTAAAGTCTCAAAATGAAATTTTTGTTTGAGAGTTAATTCTATAAAATATGGGAGCAGTAAATTTTTTTTATCAATAGCTTTTATATTATCATGAAATATAATTATTGAGCCAGGTTTTAGAGATTTTTCTAATATTTTTTTTTCTTTTTCTAAACTTATATTTTTATCAAAATCATGTACCATCGTAGTCCAGAAGATGATTTTATTATTTTTTTTAAGATTAAAATATTGTAGTGGAGAAATTTTGCCATATGGAGGACGAAAAAGATTGCTATTAGTTAAATATTTCCCTACATTGACATCTGAAATATATCTCATTGTATTTGTCTTCCAACCATTCAGATGAGAAAATGAATGATTAGCAACCAGATGTCCATCTGTTATGATTTTCTCAAAAATATTTTGATTTTCAATTATATTTTTACCTATGCAAAAAAAATTTGCCTTTATATTATAATTTTTTAAAATATCTAATGTCTGAGGAGTAGAAATAGAATGGGGAGCATCATCTATTGTCAAAAAAATGATATCTTGATTTGTTTTAATATGAGAGATCATTTTTTATGTAATTTGATAACTGCTATTTGTGAAGAAAAACCAAGATGAAAATTAACTCCCACATGACCTATACCAGTATTTATTATTAAGTTAATATCATTATTTTTAGTGTATAAACCTCCTGTTTTTCCATTAATGCTTGCAAGAGAAAGTTTCAACTGTTTATTAATGAAAAAACCAAATTGACCTCCATGAGTATGCCCTGATAGTGTAAGTGGAAATTTATCAAAAAGTCCCTCAGACCAATAAAAAGGATCATGTACTAAGATAATGGAGAATAAATGTTCTGGAATTTTATTTAACACATTATTTATATTACCAAAAACAGTAAAAGGAGGTTTGCCATAATTATTTAAACCTACGAAAGCTATTGAGTCAGCTTGTCTGCCTACTAAATAAATACTATCTCTCAAAACTGTAAATCCACATTGTTCTAATGCCTCAGTTATAGAATCAGAAAGTGCAACTTTAGGTTCTAATGGTTTATTGCCCCAATATTGAACAAACTTGTGATAGTCGTGATAATCATGGTTACCCAGTATCGCCAGCTTGATAGGAGCATGCATATTTCTCAATTGTTCCATATATTCTGGCTTTATTTCCTTCATACTAGAGTTTACTAAATCTCCAGTGAAAATTATCACATCAGGTTTTAGTTTATTGATTTTTTCAGTAGTTCTTTTTAATTTATGATCATTAATGAATGAACCTAGGTGTAAATCTGAAATCTGTGCTATCGTGAAACCATCAAAACTATCTGGTAAATTATCATAATATAGATCATAATTTTTCAGAACAACTCTATTAGAATAGAATATGTTTCCAATAACTGCAAGTATTAGTATGGTTAATGCAAAACGAAAAGCAAATTTTTGTATTTTAAATCTATTATTTTTTTTGAAAAACCACCCAACTACATGAATTAAAGTATAGAAAAAAGAGAATATAATTACATATAAAAAAATTGCACCTATTATTGTAGAGAAACCTGAAATTACATTAGCAAATACTAAAATTAATATAGAAATGATAATGATAAACAAAATTATCAGCCATGAATAATGCCAGGTTTTTTTCTTTATCTGTGGTGGTTGAAAATAAAATGTATAACACATCATTACAAATGAAAGTAATAATAACACAACAATATAAATACGCCAATGCATAGTAAAATTTTTTGCAAAAATATTAATTTAAAAAAAAATAATTTATAATAATGATATATATTTTGATATATTATGTATAAATTTTAAACTAAATTTGCCAAAAAATAAGTTCCAAAAAATAAGTTTATGAAAGATGTTTTTTTCGAGCCCTACAAAACTAAAATGGTAGAGCCTATTAAAATGAGTTCAAGAGATGAACGAGAGCAATGGATTAGAGAAGCTCATTACAATTTATTTAGTTTACCTGCCGAGCATACTATAATAGATTTATTGACAGATAGTGGCACTGGAGCTATGAGTGATAGGCAATGGGCAGCATTGATGCAGGGTGACGAGAGCTATGCAGGAGCTTCTTCATATTTTAATTTAAAGAAAGCTATTGAAAATATCCTCGGATTTCCATATTTCATGCCTACTCACCAAGGTAGAGCTGCAGAGAATGTATTATTTTCTGTTTTAATTAAAGCTGGAGA
>LUZL01000023.1 GCA_001603615.1 Bacteroidales bacterium Bact_20
TCTTGTAAATAAAATAACTCAAGGTCCAATAAAATTAGCACAGGAACAGAAAGAAAAAGATGCATTATTAGAAGTTTTGCCATCATTTACCGATTTGCAAACAATTTATATTCCCAATATAGATGGTAATGATTCATTAAAAGTCTATCAAGCTATATCTGATGGTAAAATCATCGGGTACGGTGTAAATACATATACTATGCAGGGATTTAATGGTAGAATAGAAATCATGGTTGGCTTTGATACTACATTCACTATTGTTAATACTTCTGTAATAAATCATTCAGAAACTCCTGGGTTAGGTGAAAAAATTAGTAATCCAGAGTTTAGAAATCAATTTATTGGGAAAAATCCAGAAAATTTCAAATTACAAGTAAAAAAAGATAAAGGTGATGTAGATGCTATCACTGCTTCTACAATATCGTCTAGAGCATTCTGCGATGCGATAGATAGAGCATATAGATCATTAAAAGCATGGAAAGGAGGTGAACAATTATGAATAACTGGCAAAATTTCACAAAAGGTATTTTAAAAGAAAACCCAGTGTTAGTATTGGCTTTAGGGATGTGTCCTACTTTAGCTGTTACTTCGTCTGCCATAAATGGTTTGGGAATGGGGTTAGCATTTACTTTTGTTGTAACTTTAAGTAATATTATCATCTCAGCTGTCAGAAAAATAGTACCTAGTATAATACGTATACCTATATTTATTGTAATTATAGCTACATTTGTAACTATAATTGATATGGTAATGCATGCTTTTGTACCTGATTTATACAAGGCTTTGGGAATATTTATTCCTTTGATTGTTGTCAATTGTATAGTTCTTGGAAGAGCTGAAGCGTTTGCTTCTAAAAATAATATTTTATCATCAATGATTGATGGATTAGGCATGGGAGTAGGTTTTACATTGATTTTAGTAGTTATAGGGAGTATAAGGGAAATATTAGGTGCTGGCAGTATATTTGGATATAAATTCATAGCACCTACTGCAGATGGTATATTAGTCTTTATTCTAGCTCCAGGAGCTTTTTTAACACTAGGTATATTAATGGCATTAAATAATTCATATAAAAATAAAACTTCAAAATCAACAAAAAATAGTTAATTATGGAATATGTAATTATCATAATTTCAGCAATTTTCATATCTAACGTTGTATTAACACAATTTTTAGGTATATGTCCATTTTTAGGAGTATCACAAAAAATGAGTACTGCTATAGGAATGGGTGCTGCAGTAATGTTTGTTCTAACTATAGCTACTTTAGTAACATATATAATCTATTATAGTATCCTGGTACCTTTACAGTTAGAATATTTGCAAACTATAGCTTTTATCTTAGTTATCGCTTCCCTAGTACAAATGGTAGAAATCATTATTAAAAAAATATCTCAACCTTTATACCAAGCATTAGGTATCTATTTACCTTTAATTACTACAAATTGTGCTGTTCTAGGTGTAGCTATATTAGTAGTTACAAAAAATTATAATCTTGGTGAATCTATAGTTTATGCTATATCTATAGGTATTGGTTTTGGATTAGCTTTGATAATTATGGCTGGCTTAAGAGAAAGATTAGAATTTGCCAATGTACCACAAGTTTTCAAAGGTATTCCAATAACTTTGATATTAGCTGGTATTTTATCATTAGCTTTTATGGGGTTTACAGGAATAATATAATTGACTAAATCAATCTAATAGTAAATTTTCAAAACCACATTGATTATATAAATATTTCATTAATATTCTAAAAAGCTATTATCAAAAATATTAATATTACACAATTTTTATTATTTTTGCTATAATTTTAAATAAAAACGATGAGTATATTAGTAAATTCACAATCTAGAGTATTAGTACAAGGAATCACTGGCAAAGAAGGAAGTTTTCATACACAGCAAATGGTAGAATATGGTACTAAAATAGTAGCTGGAGTATCTCCTGGCAAAGGAGGTATGAACCATCTAGATGTACCGATTTTTAATACTGTAGAAAAAGCTGTCAGAGAAACGCAAGCAAATGTTTCTATAATTTTTGTACCAGCACCATTCGCAGCAGATGCTATTATAGAATCAGCTGCTTCTGGTATAGACTTGATTGTATGTATCACTGAGAGAATACCAGTACAAGATATGATAAAAGTGAAAGCTTATCTAAAAAATACTAAAACAAGACTCATCGGTCCCAATTGCCCTGGATTAATAACACCAGAAGAAGCTAAAGTAGGCATAATGCCTGGTTTTATTCATAAAAAAGGAAGTATAGGCATCGTCAGTAGAAGTGGTACTTTGAGCTATGAAGTAGTTTATCAACTCACAGAACTGGGATTAGGACAATCTACAGGTGTAGGAATAGGTGGAGATCCTATTTTAGGAAGTTCTATGAAAGATATAGTCGAACTTTTCATGAATGACAAGGATACTGAAGCTATAGTAGTCGTCGGTGAAATCGGTGGAAATACTGAAAATGAAATGGCTGATTTCGTAAAAGATAATCCACTAAAACCAGTATTTGCATTTATAGCAGGTGTAACTGCTCCTAAAGGACGTACCATGGGACATGCTGGCGCTATTATTGGTGGTAAAGATGATACTGCACAAGCTAAAAAAGATTATCTGCGTTCTCGTGGTATTAACATTATAGATAGTCCAGCAGATATAGGAAAAACAGTTTATAATTTTCTAAAAAAATAATTTTTTAATTTATCTAAAAAATAAAAATTTCAACACATGGGAGACTTCATTGAAGAATGGCTGCCAGTACTTTTAAATGCTCTGCAGATCACAAGCTTTGTAGTAGTAATGATGCTACTAATAGAATATTTGAATATTAGAACAAGGGGAAAATTTTTTGTAAATATTAAAGCTAAAAGTTGGAAAAGTGTTTTAGCTGGCAGCCTATTAGGTATCATACCTGGTTGTATGGGTAGCTTTTTTGTAGTATCATTATTTTCGCATGGCGAGATAACTATCGGTGCTCTACTTGCCAATTTTATAGCTACTACTGGTGATGAGAGTTTCGCTTTACTTGGTATTATGCCTTTAAAAGCTTTGTTGATATTTTCATTTTTATTTATTATATCTTTTATAGCAGGATTATTAATGGATAAAATAACTAAAAATTATACTTATACAACAAAAAATAAACATTTAGTGATACATCAACATGACTATGAAGATATGAAGTATAGCACTATAAAAGAAAATTTCAAACATTTGAGCTTATCTAGAGCTTTGTTACTATTTTTACTAATATTATTAATTATAATTATTTTATTGCCAAATACAGAACATACTAATCACAATGAGAGCTTTTCACCTGAGATCATTCTTAATTATATACTTGGTATAGTATCTGTACTGATGATATATCCTATAATGAAATTACCAGATCATTTTATAGAAGAGCATTTATGGGGCCATATTATTAAACAACATTTTCTTAGATTATTTTTCTGGATTTTAGTAGGATTAGTAGGAGTACATCTTTTAGAAAATTTTGTAAATATAGAAATATGGATTCACAATAATATATATTTGACAATTTTAATAGCTATCATTATTGGTATAATCCCTGCATCTGGACCACATTTTATATTTATAAGTTTATATTTAGGTGGTATAATACCAATATCGGTACTTTTAGCTAATAGCATTACTCAGGATGGTCATGCTGGATTACCATTATTAGCTGAATCATGGAAAACTTTTTTATTAATTAAAGGTATAAAAATAATTTTAGCATTCACAATAGCTGTAATCGCTCAACTATTATTAGGCTGGATTTAATTAATTTTAGTATTAAAAAATACCTATTAA
>LUZL01000024.1 GCA_001603615.1 Bacteroidales bacterium Bact_20
GGTGTGGTAGGTAAAAGAAAATTCGCTTTTGATATCTGGGGAGATACTGTAAATACTGCTAATCGTTTGCAAAGTACCTGCGAAAGTAATAAAATTAATATCTCGGCTTCTACTTATGAATTATTAAAAGACTTTTTCGTAGTAGAATATAGAGGCGAGATACCTATCAAATATAAAGGGCCTACCGCTATGTATTATTTATTGAGAATAAAAGAAGAATATTCTAATGATGATGAAGGATATAGACCTAATAAAGATTTTTGGGATAAATATAGTACTCTCATAGATTACTCTAATCTCATAAACTTAGATAAGTGGATTAGTAGATAATATTTAAAAAAAACATTCTTATGTGTGGTATAGCTGGTATCTATTGCCCTAATGCAAATGATGACTTTTTGCAAAAAATTTATCCTTTTACTCATAGCTTAGCTCATAGAGGCAGAGATGCTAATAATTTTTTTATAAGTACACATATTGCACTGGGACATCAGAGATTATCAATAATAGATTTATCCAATAATGCAGACCAGCCAATGACCTCAATAGATGGTAGATTTACTATTGCTTATAATGGAGAATTATTCAATTATGATGATATCAAATATTATTTCTCTCATAAATATCCTGAACAATTTAAACAATTGAAGTCTTATTCTGATACAGCCATGATATTAGAACTCTACTCCATTGAAGGCGAAGCTATTTTTGATAGATTAGATGGTATGTTTAGTATAGCTATATGGGACCAAGTAGATAAATCATTGATATTAGCAAGGGATCCTATTGGCATTAAACCATTATATATATCGCAATTTGATAATTATTTCTGTTTTGCTTCTGAATTAAAAGCTTTTTATGAAATCTTGCCTACTACATCAGCTGATCATTTAGCAATAGCATATTATCTGCATTTGGGCTATATACCACATCCTTATACTATTCTCTCTCAGGTAAAAAAATTCCCTGCAGGACATTTTGCTAAGGTTAAAAATGATAAAATTGAACTATATAAATTTCATAATTTCAATGTATCAAATAATCAAAATATTACATATTCACAAGCAAGAGAGCAGGTGAAAATAGCTTTAGAAAAAGCTGTAAAAGGAGCTCTTGTAAGTGATGTGAATATGGGGATACTATTGTCTGGTGGAGTAGATAGTAGTTTGGTAGCTAGTATAGCATCTAAATATCAGACAAACCCGATTACTGCATTCACCATAGAACAAAAAGATAAAAATTTCAATGAAGGTGATTATGCCAGTAAAATAGCCGATTTCTTAGGTATAAATTATAAACCTCTAATGGTGGATTACGAATTTTTAATAAGCAACTTAGAAAATGTTTTAATGAAGATGGATGAACCTTTAGCAGATTCTAGCTTTTTAGTTACTCATGCTATATCTGCTTTTGCAAGTAATGATGTGAAAGTGGCTCTGTCTGGAGATGGTGGAGATGAATTATTCCTAGGTTATGGTATGTATAGATGGGCTAAAAGGTTGACAAATCCAGTAATTAATAGTTTGAAACCATTAGCTAATGTAATATGCAAAAATATTCCTTCTCATAGATTTAATCGTTGGGGACAATTCTTTGCAATCAAAGATAATTTGCATTCTAATATTTATTCGGTTGAAAATAATTTTTTCACTAGTTGGCAAATTAATGATCTATTAAACAATGAATATAGGTTAGAATTTCAGATTATTGATGCAGACGATGCTATCCTAAGGCAAGAATGGTTTGATTTTAACTATTATTTACCTGATGATTTATTGGTAAAAGTAGATAGAGCTAGCATGGCAAATACATTAGAGATACGTCCTCCTTTATTAAGTACTGAGCTGGCAGATCTAGCTTGGTCTATACCTATAAAATATAAAATGCATGGCAATAAATTAAAAATAATGCTAAAAGACATTTTATCAGATTATTTGCCGCCAGAGCTATATGATAGACCTAAAAAAGGATTCTCAATTCCAATAGCAAATTTGTGCAGAAATGAATTAAAATCTAGTATTCATACTACACTGGGAAATCCTCAAAGTTCTATATTTAATTTTATAAATTATAATTTTGTAAATAGTTTAATGATTAATTTTTTTGAAGAAAATGTTGCTTATTTAGCAGGGAGAATATGGAATTTATATGTATTAAATTATTATTTAGAATCTCATAAATTATGACCTATAATAGTAAAACAATTTTATATGTTACCTATGATGGATTGACTGATCCAGTGTCTCAGTCTCAGGTATTACCTTATCTAGAAAATTTATCACAAAGTGGCATTAAATATCACATTTTGAGTTTTGAGAAAAAAGAAAAATTGGCTGCAAATGAGGATAAAATATGGGAAAAAATTGAAACCAATAACTGGATTTGGTACCCAGAGACTTATACTAAATATCCTGCTGTTTTATCTACTATTTATGATATAGACAAAGGGAAAGAGAAAATTAAAAAAATTCTAAAGTATAACCCAGATATTTCAGCTTTACACGTACGTAGTTATATCTCAATGATGATGGCTTTTCCCATTGCTAAAAGATTTAATATCCCTATAATTTTTGATATGAGAGGTTTCTGGGCAGATGAACGTGTGGATGGACACATATGGTCTCTTAATAATCCTATTTATAGAGCTGTATATAAGTATTTTAAGAAAAAAGAAAAATTGTGGATTACAAATTCAGATATTATAGTCGTTTTAACAGATGTAGCAAAAAATTATTTAATCAATAACTTTAAAGTAGATCCTAATAATGTATATGTAATACCTTGCGCAGCAGATTTTAATCTTTTTGATCCAAGTAGAATAAAGCTAAATCAAGAAATAGATAGTAATAACTTATTATACTTCGGCTCTGCCGAAAATTGGTATCTCTTTGATGAAATGTTCGCCTTCTATGATGTATATAGAAATTTCTTTCCACGATCTAAATTTACACTAATCCTTCATAGTAAAAACAATGCAATATTAGAAAAACTAAATAAATATGGATGGCAAGATGAAGTAACTATCATCTATAATATACCTAGAGAAGCTATGCCAGAGTATATTAATATGGCTACTCACATAGTATTTTTTTTAAAAAACAGTTTTACTAGAATAGCCACTTCGCCAATTAAATTTGCTGAAACACTTGCTATGGGCAAACCTGTAATAACAAATAAAGGAATCGGCGATTTAGATGTCGTAGAAATGGATAACTGCGGCATTGTAATTGATGATTTTAACATAGAACAATATAATTATGCTTGTCAGCGACTCAAAAATGCTACTTTTGATTCTCAAGAGATAAGAAATAAAGCATTGCAAAAATATGATTTAGAGTTACTTTGTGAGAAGTATAAAGAAATATATGATAAATTTCATTAAAACTATTAAAAATCATAAATATTTTTTGACTTTATCCAAAAAAAATTAGCAATTTTGTAAAAAATATTTAGTTATGAAAAAATATTATTTATTTTTTATATTATTATCATCATCATTATTTGTTTTCTCACAAAATTCGCTGAGACTATATTATAACGATATTTTACTAGCAAATGATGATAGTATGTATTTTTTTATGGATAGTAGTCAATACACAGCTCAATATGTACAGTTAGCTGTAGAGAATATAAGTAATAAAAATATAAATGTTAAGGTAAAGAAAACTGAGATAAGTGTGGTTCCTGGTACAGAAAATAGTTTTTGCTGGGTAATGTGCTATGATGCATCTGTATTAGTCTCTACCCAATATATTACTATACCAGCTCATTCTATTAATAATACTGATTTTTACGGAGAATATTATCCTAAAGGTCATTTAGGAACTTCTATTATTAGATATACTTTCTTTGATATGAATAATCCTAGTGATAGTGCTAGCATGATAGCTGTATATGTAGCTACACCTGTAGGCATACAAGAGATGCCAACTTATGATTTAATCTATTTATTCCCAAATCCTACTAATGGCATTGTTAATTTAAATATTGATGATGTTGATAACCTAACAATAGAAATTTTTAATTCTTTTGGAGCAAAAGTTTTTGAAGAACAAATACAAAGTAACAAAATTGATTTATCAATACTATCAGAAGGTATATATTTCTACAGATTAAAAGCTGGTAATCAGCTAAAAGCTAGCAATATAATAGTCATTCAAAAATAAAAAATTAATAGATAGGTTCCCAATCGCCATAAGCTTCAGTAACTATAAATGTTTGTGGTTCAGTAGTGAAGTGTGTATTGCCATTATAATTCCAATCTAAATATTCAGAATTGCCACCACCAGTAGTAGTAATCAAAAATCTACGTCCAGTAAACCCAAAATAACGAGCTTTATCTGCTGGCAAGGCTTCATCACCACCTGATGGATCTACTGGTATCCATCCATAATTTGGTAAATATATTTCTACCCATCTATGAAAAACCTCATCCATAGATGCAGCTTCACCTCTTTCTACCACTGATCCCACATATCTCGCAGGTACTCCAGCAGCTCTACACATGGAAATAAATACAAAAGTGTATTCAGAGCAAGACCCATTACCTCTCTCTAGCACTGTAGGAGCTGTATTCCAGCCGCCTGTTCGTTCATAATATAATTTGTCATGTAAATAATAATAAATATTTTTTACAATTTTATACACATTAGTTTCATTGCCCACGGCTTCTTTTAAAGCATTTTGAATAATTGGATTACTCATATCATATTTCTCATCATCTACCAAATACATTTTTTTGAGCTCTTTTGGAATTTCATTGAGATTACCTACCTTGTCAGGATATATGAAGTAGCGAGTATCATACATTTTTGCAGTTACATACATTTCTACTTGTTTTTTTTCTCCTGCATTTACATTATCAAAGTGGAAATGAGCTACTTTTTGTCCCCATTTATCAGTTAAAACATCTGTTGGCTTAATAGAAAATTCTATTTCACCTATTATTTCTTGATTATCCATAGATTGGGGTATAGCGAAATAAATATCTACAGTATTTGCCTTACCTGGTCCGAAATTCATAACACATTGAGTGAAGGTTAGCTTAGCTGTTCTTGATTTCATTCTAATAAATTTATCATCATCAACCTTATTCATTTTATAAATAGTGTCTGATTGGCTATCTACTAACCATAAATATTTACCATCATAAGCCATACCTCTAGGATATTCATTTGGTGATGATGATAAAATGATAACGTTTCCATCTTTTAGAGATACTTGATAGAATTCGTTCCTATAGTGATTAGCTACCCATAAATTTTCACCGTCATAGGTTAAGCCAGTACAGCCAGGTGCTGGAGCAGTATATTCTACTATAGATGTACCGTCAAAAGGATTAAACTTTATGAGTTTATTTGTAGAAGCATCTATCACCCACATATACATACCATCATATGCTATATCCTGAGGATTAGAAAAAGGTAAAGAAGTACTATGCAATATATTACCATTTAGGGTATCTATCATATACAAATGACCAGAAAAAAATTCATCACCTTGAGGTATACCACCTCTCTCATCTACAGCCCATAGATACTTACCATCCCAGGCTAAACCTGTAATCCAATAAGCTGGAGCTGGCAATTTCTTTAAAATATTACCATTTGTAGGATCAATTTTATATAACGAATCTGTACCTCTATCAGCTAACCATAAATATTTACCATCATATGTCAAACCAGTACTATGTTTGCTTGGAGCTTTGAATTTATTTATTACCTCTCCTGGATAAGCAAATAATGTAATTACAGACAGTACATACATTAAAAATAATACTAATTTTTTCATAATTTTTTTTCAAATATAAAAAAATTTTTTATTAATTTGATAATCTGTTAAATACATTTTTTAATATTTTAATTTTTTTACTTTAAAAGCAATTTTCTATGTAGTTACTTTTGTTTCACTACTATTATCTATGCTGATAATGGATAAATAGTCTAAATTAAATTTTAATGATATAAAGTTTCCCATTCACTTTGTGTCATATACACATAAAATGATGCACTTTGTATATCAGCTTTAATAGGAGGATTTAATTTATTTATTTCTAATTCTATACTTTCTATTTGTGGAAAAGTGAGCCATAGCTCATCTAATATTTTATATGCTGCCCTCTCTATTAAATTATATTTCCCTTTCATCACATTGGCAATGATATGATAAATATTTTGATAATTTATAGTATCTTTGATATCATCAGTTATCATAGGTCTAGATAAATTATAAGTTATATTAATATTGATAGAAAATAACTGCCCAATTAGTTTTTCTTCATCGAAGCAACCAATATAGGAGTGGAATTTAATATTTTTTAAACATATTTTAGTTAACATTTTTCTTATAAATTTGCAAAAAAATAATTAAAAAAGTGATAGACAAAAATACAAAAGAAAAAACAAACGAAAATAAAAATTTCATTGAGGAGATCATAGACAAGCATTTACTAGAAGGTAGATTTAGCTCAGTGAAAACACGTTTCCCTCCAGAGCCTAATGGTTATCTACATATAGGACATGCTAAAAGCATCTGCTTAAACTTTGGCATTGCTAAGAAATATAATGGGACATGTAATCTGCGCTTTGATGATACTAATCCTACAAAAGAAGAACAGGAATATATAGATTCTATCAAAGAAGACATAAGATGGTTAGGGTTCCAATGGGATAAAGAGTGCTATGCTTCTGATTATTTTGAACAACTATATGAATGGGCTATAGTATTAATAAAAAAAAGTAAAGCATATGTATGTGATTGTCCGCAAGATGTGATAAGTAGGAATAGAACTAAACCCACTGAACCTGGTATCCCATGCGAACATCGTGATAGAAGTGTAGAAGAAAATTTATTATTATTTGAGAAAATGCGTAATGGTGAATTTCCTACTGGTAGTCGCGTTTTAAGAGCTAAAATAGATCTCAATAGTCCAAATATGCACATGCGTGATCCTATAATGTATAGAATTTTATACGAAGATCATCCACGAACAGCTAATAAATGGTGCATATATCCGACTTATGATTGGGCTCATGGACAGAGTGATTCTATAGAGCATATTACACACTCTATTTGTACGTTAGAGTTTGAGGTACATAGACCTTTATATGAATGGTTTATTAAAGAGTTAGATATTTGGGCACCACAACAGATAGAGTTTGCTAGATTAAATTTATCTTATACCGTTATGAGCAAGCGTAAACTTTTGCACTTGGTAGAAGGGAAATATGTGAGCGGATGGAATGATCCTAGAATGCCGACTATATCTGGTTTGAGACGTAGAGGCTTCACTCCTGAAAGTATAAAAATGTTTGCAGACATTGTAGGAGTAGCTAAACGTGATAATTTAATAGAATATGAATTACTAGAGCATTGTTTACGTGATGATTTGAATAAACGAGCTCAACGTCGTATGGCTGTTTTAGATCCTATCAAACTTATTATTACTAATTATCCTGATAATAAAGAAGAATTATTAGAAGCTATAAACAACCCTGAAGACCCTTTGTCTGATACTAGACAAATTCCTTTTTCTAAAGAAATTTTTATAGAAAGATCTGATTTTCAAGAAAATCCACCTAAAGGCTATCATAGATTCTATGTAGGCAATGAAGTGCGTCTACGATGGGCATATTTTGTTAAATGTACTGGCTTTAAAAAGGATAATGATGGTAATATTATAGAAATTTATGGAGAATACGATCCAGCAAGTAAGGGAGGCAATAGTCCTGATGGTCGCAAAGTGAAAAGTACTATTCATTGGGTCTCTGCTAAGCATGCTACTCCTCTTGAGATACGACTATATGATAAACTTTTTACTGTTCCAGAGCCAGATAATGCTGAAGAAGGTAAAACGTTTTTAGATTATCTAAATCCACAAAGCCTCATCACCACGACTGCTTATGGAGAACCTTCTCTTTCTACTTTTCTAGTACCTGCACATTATCAATTTGAAAGACTTGGGTATTTCGTTTCCGATCCAGATAGCACTAATAACCATATGGTTTATAATCTAATAACTAAACTAAAGGATAGTTTTTCTAAGAAAACTCTATAATTTTAAAAAATACTTTTTTTTAAATGACTCTCTCAGTAATCATTGTTAATTATAATGTAAAGCACTTTTTAGAACAGTGTTTATTGTCTGTATATGATGCTCTCGAAGGTATAGATGGTGAGGTAATAGTAGTAGACAATAATAGTGTAGATGGTAGTGTGGCAATGATAGAAGAGAAGTTTCCTCAAGTTATTTTAATAGCTAACAATGAAAATAAAGGATTCTCTAAAGCTAATAATCAAGCTTTAAAAATAGCTAAAGGGAAATATGTGCTATTATTAAATCCAGATACTATTGTAGAAAAAGATACATTCTCAAAGGCTATATCTTTTATGGAAGAACATCCTGATGCTGGAGCCTTAGGTGTAAAATTAGTAAATGGAAATGGAAAATATTTACCTGAATCTAAAAGAGGTATTCCTACGCCATGGGTATCTTTTTGCAAAATGAGTGGTTTGATTAAACTTTTTCCTCATTCTAAAACATTTGCTAAATATTATATGGGACACTTAAATCCTGATCAGATAAATGAAGTGGAGATATTAAGTGGAGCTTTTATGTTTATTAGAAAAGATGTCTTAGACAAAATAGGCTATTTAGATGAATCTTTTTTCATGTATGGCGAAGACATAGATCTAAGTTACAGAATTTTACAAGCTGGTTATAAAAATTACTACTTCCCTCAAACTAGGATTATACATTATAAAGGTGAAAGTACTAAAAAAGGGAGCTTAAATTATATCTATAACTTCTATAACGCTATGCTCATTTTTGCTCAGAAACATTTCTACTCTAAGGGAGCTAAGTGGATGAAATTTATAATTTCTATAGCAATATATTTCAGAGCATTTATAGCTTTTATCCAGAGATTAATTAAAAAAATTTGGTTACCAACACTAGATTTATTAATTTTATATGGAGGGCTCTATGGTATTACTATATTTTGGGAAAATGTAAGATTTCAATATGATGCTATTATCTATCCTCGCCCATACGTATATTATGCACTTTTGATATATTCTCTTGTATGGATTTTGGCAATTTTTCTAAATGGAGGATATGATAAACCTTTTCACAAAAAACATTTTTTCACTGGTATCATTAGTGGTAGCATAATTCTACTTCTAATCTATGGCCTTATGAGTGAACAATATAGATTTAGCCGTGCTATACTCTTATTGGGTACTGTTTGGGCACTTTTATCACTAATAGGAATAAGGTATTTTCTAGAATGGATAGGGCTTGGCTCTTGGAGATTATTAAAACAAAATAAAAGAATCGCTATCTGTGGTGATATAAATGATATAAATGCTGTAAAAAATGTACTAGAACAAAGCAATGTACCTATAGATCAACTGTTTTATATTAATCCCAATGATGATTATAATTCAGTTCAATATTCTGGCAGTATTAGTCAATTACCAGACATTATTCGCATTTATAAACTAAATGAAGTAGTGTATTGCACAAATAGTGTTTCTATGTCAAAAATTATTGACTCTATGAGTTATTTATCAGATTATCATGTAGATTTTAGAATATCATCACCTACTAATGATTATATTTTAAGTTCTAGATATATTATAACCCCAGAAGATGTATTTTTATATGAGCTAAATAGTATCACTAAGCCTGTAAATAGAAGAAGAAAAAGGGTTTTTGATTTTTTTACAAGTTTGATATTACTTATTTTATTTCCACTTTATTTTTTATTTATAAAAAAACCAAGAAAAGCTCTTAAAAATATCATAAATGTTCTGATCAATAGAAAAACTTGGGTTGGTTACTGTACAAAAGAATACTTGCATAATTTGCCTAAAATCCCTAATGGTATTTTTACACCATTAGATGGGTTAGGATTTAATAACTACAACAATATTTCAAATGAGATAGATTTTAACTATGCTAGAGATTATCATGTGATGACGGATCTATCTATTTTACTGCGAAATTTAAATGATTTAGGGAAATAATAAGAAATATTTTAAAAAAATTTTAATATTTGAATTAGATATTTTGAAAAAATTAAAAAATATTTATTATTTGTAATTAATTCAAAATATTACTAAAAAAAATCACTGAATTTTTAGATGCAATTCTTTTAGTTGATCAGCAGTTACAGGTGCTGGTGCTTGCATCATTAGATCTCTACCCATATTATTTTTAGGAAAGGCTATCACATCCCTAATGCTATTAAGCCCTAGCATGACAGCTACTATTCTATCAATACCAAAAGCTATACCTCCATGTGGTGGGGCACCATAATCTAGTGCTTTTAGGAAAAATCCGAATTTATCTTCTGCTTCTTGATCAGTCAAATTTAACAATTTAAACACCTTTTTTTGTAAAAATTTATCATGTATTCTTATGGATCCACCACCTAACTCTGCCCCATTCATTACCATATCATAAGCATTAGATCTAGCTAGAGATGGATTACTATCTAATAATTCAATATCTGATAGTAAAGGACTAGTAAATGGATGATGAGAAGAAGTGAAACGATGATTTTCTTCGTCCCAGTCAAACATTGGAAAATCTATTACCCATAAAGGTTTATAAATATTTTTTTGTATTAATTGATATTGCTTAGCTAAGTGAAGTCTCAAATTACCTAATATTTCTAATGATTTATTTCTATTACCACTGATAATAAATAATGTGTCATTATTAGAAGCATTTATTGATTTCATCAAATTTTGTAAAAAATCATTTGAAAAAAATTGCGTTATAGAGGATTTAATTTCATTATCTACTAATCTAACATATGCAAGGCCACTGCCACCTACTTGAGGATTTTTTACCCACTCTGTGAGTTTGTCTATCTGTTTACGCGAAACATCTGGTTGATTTATTAGCAATAAACCTCCAATATATTCTGAATTATCAAAAATTTTGAAACCTTTACCTTTTAGTGTATCAGATAAATTAATTATTGGCATATCAAAACGAAGATCTGGCTTGTCGCTACCAAAGGTTTCCATAGCTTCTTTATAAGTAAGTCTGGGGAAAATAGGTAAATCTATATCTAGGAGATTTCTAAAAAGATATCTCATCATATCTTCGAATAGATTTAGTATGTCATCTTGTTCCACGAAAGACATTTCACAGTCTAACTGTGTAAACTCTGGTTGCCTATCTGCTCTAAAATCTTCATCTCTAAAGCAACGTACAATTTGAAAATATCTATCCATACCAGCAAACATAAGTAATTGTTTAAGTAATTGAGGCGATTGAGGTAAAGCATAGAAATTACCAGGATTTAATCTAGAAGGTACTATAAAATCTCTAGCTCCTTCTGGAGTACTTTTTATGAGAAATGGAGTTTCTATTTCCAAAAAACCTTTTTCGCTAAGAAAATTTCTAATAGATAAATTAAGCTTATGCCTAAAAATCATTGTATCTTTCATCACATTTCTACGTAGATCTAGATATCTATATTGCAATCTCATCTCTTCGCTACCATCAGTATCATCTTCTATGGTGAAAGGAGGAATCTCTGAAGTATTAAGTACTTTTAATGTATCCACATCGATCTCTATATCACCAGTTGGCATTTTAGGATTTTTATTACTTCGTTCTCTAACTGTGCCTATGACATGTATCACGTATTCTCTTCCTAATTTTTTAGCTGACTGATACAATTCAGGCTTATTATTAGCATCGAAATATATTTGAGTAGTACCATATCGGTCTCTAAGATCTATAAATAATAATTTACCTAAATCTCTGATATGGTGTACCCATCCACATAAACTAACTTGACTATTTAGATCATTTATTCTAAGCTCACCACAATTATTGCTTCTCAACATTGACTTTAATTTTTGAATTCTTCTTTTTTAATAATGATGCGATTATAGTAATAGCTATAATACTTAAAACTAATAATAAACTATGCGTATTTGTAAAACCTATTTCATGTAGCCAATCTTTTGCAATTATCTTTACTGCCATCAATGTAAGTAAAGCTCCTAATCCATAATTTAGATAATATAAACTACGTAATCCATGATATATCAAGAAAAATAATGCCCTAAGACCTAAAATTGCAAAAATATTAGAAAAATAAATGATAAATGGATCAGCAGTAATAGCAAAAATAGCAGGTATAGAATCTACTGCAAAGATAATATCAGTAAATTCAATAATACAAAGTACTAATAAACTACCTGTTACAAAAACTACACCCCCTTTTCTAAAAATAAAACCTCTATCATAATCTGGATAGAAATGACGATATTTAGAAAACCATTTCACTAAAAAATGATTTTTATATTTTTCTTTCTCTTTTTCTTCATTATCCTTTTTTCTGAAAAACATGCTTATACCAGTGTATAATAAAATACCAGCAAAAATGTATAATACCCACTCAAAAGAACTAATTATGGATGACAATCCAAAAATAAAAATAAATCTAAACACTACTGCCCCTACTATTCCCCAAAATAAAATATCTTTGTAATATTTCTCTGGCACTTTAAAAGACATAAATACTAATAACCACACAAAAATATTATCTAAAGATAAAGATTTCTCTAGAAAATATCCAGTAAAATATTCCAAGGTTAGATTTTGTCTGTATAATTTCAATGCATCATCAAAAGATAATCCACTGATATTTATCATATGTCGATGCTTTTGTATGATTAGTGATAGATCCTCTAATGAATGTATAGAATGAATATGATGTCCCCAAATCAATAAACTAAATCCGAATATTATACCAGTTGCTATCCAGAATATACTCCACCATGCAGCCGATTTTAGTGTCATAACATGATGCTGAGTTTTACCTACTCTGAGGTCTATAATCATTAAAATAGCTACTAAAACTATAAAACCAAGCAAAGAAAAAATTTCTTCCATAAGTTGATAAAAATAAATGCAAAAATAATTGAAAAAATTTGATTCTTAAAAAACTTTTTTAAAATAGACATTTAAGAAATAAACATTTTATATATAGACAAAGTTTTGATTGGACGATACTGATTAGCAAATTATCAAAATAAAAAATAATGAATAAGACTATAATGGTTTTGATAATCTATTAAATACTCAATAGAAAATATGGTAGCGTAAAAAATAATAAAATGTAAATACTCACCTCAAAGCTTATCAAAAAATGGTTAGATATTAATACTAATTTTTTTTAATCAATATCTTTCTCAATTTAAAAAATAAAATTATTAGTATTGAAACAAAATAAAATGTTTGCAAAACATTTTATAATTAATAAAATTTTAACATACACCAATATT
>LUZL01000025.1 GCA_001603615.1 Bacteroidales bacterium Bact_20
AGTTGGTGAGTGGATTGTATACGATACTTTAGGTAATATAATAGAAAAAATGGAATATTTGAATGGTATATTAGAAGGTGAATATGTGATATATTATGAAAATGGAAATATTAAAAGAAAAATTTCGTATGAAGATGGAATGGCTAATGGTGAATATGTGGAATATGATATCAATGGTGATATGATAGCAAAAGGTAAAATATCTCATGATGAGAGAACTGGTAAATGGATTTATAAAGTAAATGATTTATTATATACCGTTGAATTTACTAATGATATACTAAATGGTAAGTATGAAATTAAAAATTATATTACAAAACAAACATTATATAAAGGAAGATATTTTGATGGACAACCTATAAACAAACATTATACTTTTTATGATAATAGAGAGACAAAAACAATAGAATCATATGATATAGCTGGAGAAAGAAATGGTTGGGAAAAGATGTTTAATGAGCAAGGATATTTGATATATAAAGTTTTGTATAATATAGGAGATATTATTAAAATTGGAAATGACAGACTGTAATATTATTATTTTATAATTTATTTTTATATTAAAAAATTTTTTTACTTTTGATTTTATAATTGAAAATTTAAAAATATGAAAAAAATTACTTTATCATTTATTTTAATTACATTATCATGTTTGTTATTTGGTCAAATTAGTACTCCAGATATACCTTGGAGCTTTAATAATAAAGCATCTGATATTGAAAGTATAGATTTATATAATATGACACCTCCTAATGTACAAAAACTTTTAAGTGATGATGAGCAAATGATTAAATATGATAAAAAAATAAGAATCGGTGTAGTGCAAACAGTAAATATAGATGCTTTTAATTATGGTACTTTGGATTATCTACCTAATGGAGATGTGATTTGGAGATTACGAATTAAATCTAACGATGCTAAAGCTTTAAATGCTTTATTTGATTATTTTAATTTACCAAATGGTGTTAAATTATTTATTTATAATCCTGAGAAATCTTTTGTATTAGGAGCATACACAAGTGAATTGAATAATAGTGATAATGTTTTAGCAATACAATCTTTACCTGGAGATGAGATGATAATAGAGTTTAATATTCCTAATTATATAAAAGATTATTCTTTTTTTAATCTAGGAGAAATCTGTTATGTATATAGAGATGTATTATATGAGAAATCCTCTGGAGCTTGCAATGTAAATGTGGCTTGTTCTGAAGGAAATAATTGGACAAATCAAAAGAATAGTGTTGCTAAAATACAATTACGTGCTGGTAGTAATTATTACTTATGTACTGGATCACTAGTAAATAATACAGCTAGTGATTGTACACCTTATTTCCTTACTGCAGATCATTGTGGATATGAATCTAGTACTACAGATTTGAATTATTGGGTTTTCTATTTTAATTATGAGGCTACTACTTGTTCAGGAACAACACCGCAATATGCTAATCATACTATTACTGGTTGTACTCTTATATCTCATGATACTTATGGTGCTACTAATACTGGATCAGATTTTTATTTAGTAAAGTTTAAAACTAATGTACCTGCTAGTTATAATCCATATTATAATGGCTGGAGTAGGTCAACTACAGTAAGTCCTAGTGGAGTGGGAATACATCATCCAAATGGTGATATTAAAAAAATTAGTACATATCAGAATACTCTAACGGCAGGATATTCAACTCATTGGACTGTGAAATGGGTAGCCACAGATAATGGACATGGTATTACAGAAGGTGGTTCAAGTGGTTCACCTTTATTTAATAATAATGGAAAACTTATTGGCACTCTCACTGGTGGTAGTAGCGATTGTAGTTCTACAGATTTATCAGATTATTATGGTAAATTTTCATATCATTGGTCATCTAACGGCACTACTTCTGATAAACAATTAAAACC